>NZ_JAUEIQ010000011.1:0-89641 GCF_030385545.1 Collinsella ihumii
ATGTCGTCTACAAAACCGCACCTGTCCCCAAAGGACCCATCCGGGCGACCGGACGCTATGCGAGGATCGAGGCAATGGTTTCCGGTGAGAGCGGGCCTCGTGGCTGGGGCGCCGCGTCGCAGGGGAGAAGCTGCTTTTCCATCCACGTGACCGAAAGCCAGCGCCCGAGCTTGAACGCGCAGTTGTCGAATGTGCCGCAGATGCGGTAGTCCAGGCGTTCGTGAAACGCGATCGACCCCGTGTTTTCGGATGTGATGCAGGCGACGGCGAGCGCTATGCCCTGCGCGGCCATGAGCTCCTCGAGCTTGTGGAGCAGGGTGGACCCCAGCCCGCGGCCCTGATGGGCCGGATTGAGGTAGATGGATGTCTCGGCGGCCCACTGATATGCCGGGCGGCTCCTCAACGTAGAGTAGTAGGCGTATCCCGCGATGTCGCCGGAGTCAGCGTCCTCGGCGACGAGGTAGGCGAAGTCTTTGCCGGTTGCCTCGATGCGGCGTCGGAACTCATCGAGGCTCGGGACTTCGAACTCAAAGGACACGACGGTATCGGTCACAAACGGTGCGTAGATCGAGAGCAGGCGCTCGGCGTCCGCTGGGGTTGCGGTGCGAATTTGGTAGGCCATGATGTCTCCTGGTAGAAATACGGCTCAGTGGGAATAATGTACTGCAACCGCCGGCGCTCGTCATTTGACGGGCATGTTGGCGTGCACATAATCAGCAATGAGCACAATGTGCGTTAGAATGAACGAATACGTCCCGGACGCGAGAAGAAAGGGGCCTGAAATGGCTTCGGATGCAAGAAAGATTCTGCTAGTCGAAGACGAGAAGGCAATTCGTGATGCTGTGGCCGCTTATCTCGAGCGCGAGGGGTATTGGGTTGTCGGCGTGGGTGACGGCCAGTCTGCCGTCGAGGAGTTCGAGAAGCATCAGTTCGATCTGATCGTGCTCGACCTCATGCTCCCCAAGCTCTCCGGCGAGCGCGTGTGCCGTGCCATCCGCGACACCTCCGACGTGCCCATCATCATGCTGACCGCGAAGGGCGAGGTCGAGGACCGCATCATCGGCCTGGAGCTCGGCGCCGACGACTACCTCATCAAGCCGTTCTCGCCGCGCGAGCTCGTGGCCCGCGTGCGCGCGCTGTTCCGCCGCACGCATCTGGCCGATGAGCCCCAGGTCGAGGTGCTCGACTTCGGCGATCTGGTCATCGACATCTCCGGCCATAAGATTTTGGTTGAGGGCCGCGAGGTCGACCTCACGGCTTCCGAGTTCAAGCTGCTCACTACGCTCGCCCGCCATCCGGGCCGCGTGTACAACCGCATGGAGCTGGTCGAGAAGGTTCTGGGCTACGACTTCGAGGGCTACGAGCGCACGATCGACAGCCATGTGAAGAACCTGCGCGCCAAGCTGGGCGACGATCCCAAGAAACCCAAGTGGTTGTTCACCGTGCACGGTGTCGGCTATCGTTTTGAGGCCCCGCAGCAACCCAAGAAAGATGAGGACGCCAGCAAGTAATGCTTCCGGCACGCTTGGTTACCGAACAGAAGAATAAACAGGACACCGAGGCGAGTTCCCGTGCGAGCTGGAACACGCCTCGTTCCGATTCCCGCACGCATATGAGCTACGGCACGCGCATGGCGCTCTCGTTCGCATTGACCTCGCTCATGACCGTGCTGATCATGGTCTGCGTGGTCTCGGTGGTGTGGGGCGGCGTGTTTTCCGAGTACACGCGCGCCAACGTGACCGAGATCGCACAGCTCACGAGCCAGAAGCTTGCGAGCATCTATGAGACCAAGGGCTCATGGAGCCTCTCCGACCTGGCTTCGCTGAGCGACTCCACCATGACATCGGATGACATCGGCCTGCAGGTGATGGATACCGACGGCACCATCCTGTACGACGACACGTGGCCCGCCGCCCCGGTCGCCGCCGAGCTCAAGCGCCTCAGGGAAGAAGGGTCCTCCGGCGAGGAGAGCGATGACGAGAGCTGGCCCGCGCAGGCGCACAGCCTGGTGTCCACGGCGCCGACCGATGCCGAGGGCGCGGTGACCGAGCAGATCGTCACGAGCGACGGCGAGAACGTCGGCTCGGTGCGCCTGTGGGTCATGGGCAGCGACGTGCTGCTCACCAAGGCCGATGCGGCGTTTCGCGATCGTACGTTCAACGCCATGGTCATCGCCGCGTTCGTGGCCGTGGTGATTGCGCTGCTCGTCGGTCTTCTGGTGTCGCGCAGCCTCGTGAAGCCCATTCGCCGCATCACGGGCACGGCCAAGCAGATCCGAGACGGCGATCTGTCCGCGCGCACGGCCATGCGCGGAGACGACGAGATAGACCAGCTGGGCGAGACGTTCGACGAGATGGCCACCTCGCTCGAGAAGGACCTGAAGCACGAGCGCCGCCTGACGTCGGACGTGGCCCATGAGCTGCGCACGCCGCTGATGGCCATGCTCGCCACCGTCGAGGCCATGCAAGACGGCGTCTATCCTACCGATTCCGAGCACCTTGAGACGGTCGCATCGGAGACGCGCCGCCTGGCGCGCCTCGTGCAGCAGATGCTCGACCTCTCCCGTATGGAAAACCGCACGGCCCCGCTCAACCTCGAGCCGGTGGACGTCGTCGCGCTCGCGCGCAACATCGTGAATTCCCAAGAGCAGCTGTTCGTCCAGCGCGACCTGCGCCTTCGCTTTGCCGATGAGACGGGTGGCCGCGGCGCCACCATCGAGATCGATCCCGACATGATCACGCAGGCCATCATCAACCTGCTCTCCAACGCCATGCGCTACACGCCGGAGGGCGGCTGGGTGGTCGCGTCGGTCATGCTCGACCGAAAGGACGTGCTCATCTCGGTCGCCGACACGGGTATCGGCATCGCCAAGGAGGATCTGTCGCGCATCTTCGGAAGGTTCTGGCGCGCCGATGCGAGCCGTGCGCGCGAGGCGGGCGGACTGGGTGTCGGCCTTGCGGTGACCAAGCAGATCGTCGAGCGCCATCACGGGTTCATCTCCGTGGAGTCGGAACTTGGAAAGGGTACGACTTTTACGATTCATCTTCCGCGTGAGCATGCACCCGAAGCGCCTTCAAGTACAATGAAACACTAGACTGTGCTCCTGTCGGTCAAGGAGATACTCGCGCCCGCCCCGTGCGGGCGAGTTTCTGCCGCTCCGAGCAGGCCAGTTGCACATCGGCACCTCCGGTGTGGGAGAACGTATATCTAGGTTAAGGAGTTGACCAGCGTGACTTCGATGGAGCGTCGTCCGGATTCCCAGGGCAAGGTTCGCGATATCTACGATGCCGGCGACAACCTGCTCATGGTTGCATCCGACCGCATCTCGGCGTTCGACTATATTCTGCCGAACGAGATTCCGTATAAGGGCGAGGTGCTGAACCGCATCTCCGCGTTCTGGTTCGATAAGTTCGCCGACATCGTCCCCAACCACGTGGTCTCGATCGACGTGAAGGACTTCCCGGCGGAGTTCGCCGACTACAGCGACTACCTGGCCGGCCGCGCCATGCTCGTCAAGAAGGCAGAGCCCATCAAGATCGAGTGCATCGTCCGCGGCTATCTGACCGGCAGCGGCAAGAAGACCTATGACCAGGACGGCACCGTGTGCGGTATCAAGCTGCCCGCCGGCCTGACCGAGGCCTCCAAGCTCCCCGAGCCGCTGTTCACGCCTTCCACCAAGGCCGATATCGGCGACCATGACGAGAACATCTCCTACGAGCGCTGCTGCGACATCGTGGGCGAGGACATCGCCAGCCAGCTTCGCGACCTGTCCATCAAGATCTACTCCGCAGCTGCCGATTACGCGGCGACGCGCGGCATCATCATCGCCGACACGAAGTTCGAGTTCGGCCTGATCGATGGCAAGGTGGCGCTGATCGACGAGTGCCTGACTCCGGACTCCAGCCGCTTCTGGCCGGCCGCCGAGTACGAAGAGGGCAAGGTCCAGTCCAGCTACGACAAGCAGTACCTGCGCAACTGGCTGCTCGCCAACTGGGACATGACCGGTGACGCGCCGCAGCTGCCCGCCTACGTCATCGAGGAGACCTCGGCCAAATACCGCGAGGCCTATGAGATCATCACGGGCACCGCGTTCAGGTCCATGAAGGAGAACAAGTAAGTGAGTACCCGCAACCCCATGAACAAGCGTAGCCAGGCGCAGCAGTCCGGCGACATGACCGGATTCACGCGCAAGTCGGCAGGTTCCGCCAAGCCGGCGCGCGCGGCCGCTTCGTCTGTGCGCGTCGTCCCGGCTTCCGCCAAGGAGAAGCGCAAGCAGGCCGAGCGCGGCGAGTCCCTGGCGGGCCTCTCTCGCGAGGAGAAGCGCGCCCGCAGGCGCGAGCAGCGCCTTCAGGAGGATCGCATCTACGCGGTCTCGAACGAGCTTCTCAAAGGCGAGCCCGACTACAAGAGCCGACGCAGGGTGTTCTGGGTGTTGCTTGCCGTGGGTCTGGTCGCCACGCTGGCCGTGTGGCTCGTGCTGCTGGGCATCGATACCGGTGCTGCCGATATTGCCCGGCCCGTCCAGATCGTGGGCCTGGTCATCGCGTACGTCTGCATCATCGCGGCGTTCATCTACGATATCGTGCGCATCCGCCCGCTGCGCAACGACGCCCGCCGTCGTGCCGAGGGCATGTCCGAGGCCAAGCAGATCGCGCTGATCGAAGAGGCTACTGCCGCCGATCGCGCCAAGCGCGAGGCCAAGAAAAAGAAGTAGCTGCGCCGGAGGCGACGTGCACAAGGGCCGGCATCCTGTCGGCAACATGGATGGAATATGGGGTGCGTCGCCTGAGCGCGACGTGCCCCTTTTTTTGGGCCCGCGCGTGCGCGTGATTGATAGGAGGAACCATGGATAGAGCCGAGCTGACCGCCGAAGAGGCCCGTGCCGGCATCAAGGCGCTCGCACCGCAGATCGATCGCTACGCGAACCTGATTGTGCGCACGGGCGTGAACGTGAAGCCCGGTCAGGAGATGGTGGTCCAGGCGCCGGTGGAGACCTGCGAGTTCGTGCGCCTGCTTGTCAAGCACGGCTACGCGGCTGGAGCCGGCCACGTGACGGTCATCTGGAACGACGATGCGGTGACGCGCATGACCTATGAGAACGTCGAGACCGCGTATTTCGAGCAGACGCCCGAGTGGCAGCGCATCCAGCTCGATTCGCTCGCGGAGGCGGGAGCCTGCTTCATCTTTGTCGAGGGCGCCGACCCCGAGGCGCTCAAGGGCATCGATCCCGCAAAGCCCGCCGCAGCCTCCAAGGCCCGCAACACCCAGTGCCGCTCTTTCCGCCGCGGCCTCGATTTCAACATCAACCCCTGGTGTATCGCGGGCGCTCCCGTCGCGGCATGGGCGAAGCACGTGTTCCCCGGCGTGCCGGACGACGTCGCCATCTATCGCCTGTGGTGCGCGATCCTGTCCGTCGCGCGTGCTGACGGCGCGGATCCCGAAAGCGATTGGGAGCTGCACAACGCGACGTTCGAGAAGAACCTGCGCTTCCTGAACGAGAAGCGCTTCGTTGCCTTGCACTACACGGCGGATAACGGCACGGACCTGACAGTCGGTCTGACCGACCGCCATCTGTGGGCGGGAGGCTGCGGCGAGACGCCGGATGGCCACCCGTTCTTCCCGAACATCCCGACCGAGGAGGTGTTCACCTCGCCGGACTGCGAGAAGGCGGACGGAATCGTGTACTCCGCGCTCCCGCTCATCCACCATGGCAACAAGATCGATCGCTTCTGGCTGCGCTTCGAGGGTGGCTGCGTGGTCGACTACGACGCGGTGATCGGCAAGGACGCGCTCACGAGTATCCTTGCAACCGACGAGGGCGCTCGCCGTCTTGGCGAGGTCGCGCTCATCTCCAAGAACACGCCCATCCGCGAAAGCGAGATGCTGTTCTACGACACGCTGTACGATGAGAACGCGAGCTGCCATCTGGCGCTCGGCATCGGATTCGCCGAGTGCTACGAGGGCGGGTACGGCATGACGACCGAGGAGCTGCGCGAGCGCGGCGTCAACACGTCGAGCACCCACGTGGACTTCATGATCGGCACCGACGACCTCGACATCATGGGCGTCTGCGCCGACGGCACGGAGATCCCCGTGTTCGTGAACGGCCAGTGGAGCTGGGAGTAGTTTGCCTCGCGTGCCAACGTGGACGGCAATGTGCGGCCGACGTGGTACAATGCCATTCGCGGGCCGTTAGCTCAGCTGGCAGAGCAGGGGACTTTTAATCCCAAGGTCTAGGGTTCGAACCCCTAACGGCCCACCATATGTATGTAAAAGACCCCGGCGACGGGGTCTTTTCATAGGTATTCGAGGAGGACGCATGACGCGCGACGAGGCACTGAGCGTGCTCGGGTTGTCGACGGGTGCCGGCCGCGAGGAGATCGCGGCCGCCTATCGCGAGCTCGCACAGATGCTCCATCCGGACAAGTACGGCGACAACAAGCGTCTTCGCGAACGCGCCGAGCAGCAGATGCGCGCCATCAACGAGGCCCGCGACGTGCTGCTCAAGGGGGCGCGGTCCTCGGCGCGCCGCCCGTCTGCCCCCCAGGCCTCATCTCCCGCATCGATCGCGTTCGAGGCAACGGCCCGCGCGAACGCTGCGGAGACCGCGCGGCTCTCGGTGGTGGCGCAGCTGCGCACCATGCGCGAACGGCGCCGCTCGATGCTCGTCATGGCCGGCGTGGCCGTGGTGGTCGCGTTCGTCTGCCTGCGGATGCGTTTTGCCGGCGGCTTCGGGGCGACGATCGGCTCCATCGCCTCGATGGTGGCCGTGTGGGGCGTCATCGATGCCGTCATACTGTCCAGCCAGGTCGATGCGCTGCAGAAGCGTTCGCGCGAGCTGCTCCAGACACGCGACGCCGCTCGCAAGATCGCTGAAGATGCGGCGAATCTGTAACCTGCGGGTTTGATTGCCGCCCTGTGCAGCATGGCCGGGATACGCGGTAGAATAAACGGTTAGACCATACGATTGCCTGCGCGAGAGGATGCGTGCGATGCCCCAGAACAACCAGACGACCAGCACCGTCTCACCCGAGCTCGACGAGATGACCTGCGATGTGATCGGCATGTTTCTCGACGCGCTTGCCGAGGGCGATGATCCGGGAGTTGTCGTGTGCGTTGAGGACAAGGCGTGCAACCGATACGAGGTCGTCTTCACCGATGACGGTGAGGAGGCCTGCCTGAGCGCCGCGCAGGCGTTTGTGACCGAGCATGCGGCGCACGGCGTGTCCAGCGACGGCGTGGGCAAGCTCGAGCGCTATGCGATTGCGTGCACCGGATGCGTCGAGATCGACGGGGCCTATGAGAACGCGGTGCTCGTGAGCTTCTACGAGCGGGGGCTTGCGACGGGTTTTTCGGCCTACGTGCTCTACGACGGCGTTGGCGCCAAAGACAACTTTATGTGGAGCGACCCTGAACCTGCAGGTGAAGAGCCCGCGCTCTTCTAAGGTCCGCTACTATATATACGTTTTTTCAAACCGATTACCGAGAATATCGCACGCCCACCGATTGGGCATGCGTGCTGCAGTGAGGAAGAGGGACATATGCGCGTTGATAACCTGAGGGATATCGCCATCATCGCACACGTCGACCACGGCAAGACGACGCTGGTCGACAAGCTGCTGCGCGCCACGGATGCGTTCCGTGCCAACCAGCAGGTCGAGGATCGCGTGCTCGACTCCAACGACCAGGAGCGCGAGCGCGGCATCACCATTCTTGCCAAGAACATCTCCATCGAGTACAAGGGCGTGAAGATCAACGTCATCGATACGCCCGGCCACGCCGACTTCGGCGGCGAGGTCGAGCGCGTGCTGCGCATGGCCGACGGCGCCCTGCTTCTGGTCGATGCGTTCGAGGGCCCCATGCCCCAGACCCGTTTTGTCCTGCGTCACGCCATCGACTGCGGCCTGCGCGTGATGATCGTCATCAACAAGATCGACCGCGACGGCGCCAACCCCGAGAAGGCGTACAACGACTGCCTCGACCTCATGGCGGATCTGGGCGCTTCCGACGAGCAGCTCGAGTTTGCCATGGAGCACGTGGTGTATGCGAGCGCCATGAACGGCTTCGCCCGCCTTGATCCCGAAGACGGCAACATGGACATGTACCCGCTGCTCGACATGATCCTGGACGACATGCCGGCGCCCGACGTCGACGTCGACGGCCCCCTGGCCATGCAGTGCGTGACGGTCGACCACTCCAGCTACGTGGGTCGCATCGGTATCGGTCGCGTGTACTCCGGCACCATTCATGCCGGCGATCAGATCCTCGTGGTCAAAAACGACGGCGAGCGCGCCATGGCGACCGTGAAGCAGCTGTTCACGTTCGACTACCTCGGCCGCACCGAGTGCACCGAGGTCGGCGCGGGCGACATCGCGGCCGTGGTCGGCGTTGACTCCACCGACATCGGCGACGTGTACACCGACCCCGCGAACCCCGTGGAGCTCGACCCGATCGAGATCGATCCGCCCACGCTGTCCATCGTGTTCGAGGCGTCGACCTCCCCGCTCGTGGGTCGCGACGGCGATATCGTCGGTGCCCGTCAGCTCAAGGAGCGCCTGTTCAACGAGCGCGAGAACAACGTGACCATGCGTATCGAGGAGCTGCCCGACAAGAGCGGCGTGGAGGTTTCCGGTCGCGGCATCCTGCATCTGTCCGTGCTCATGGAGACCATGCGTCGCGAGGGCTTTGAGTTCCAGGTCGGCCGTCCGCGCGTCCTGATCAAGAAGGATGAGGACGGCAACCGCATGGAGCCGATCGAGCAGGCCGTTGTCGAGTGCCCTGACGAGTACGCGGGCAAGGTCATCGAGGTGTTCGGTAATGCCGGTGGCACCATGACCAACATGCAGACGGGCAGCACCGTGACGCATATCGAGTTCCGCATCCCCACGCGCGGCATCATGGGCCTGAAGAACCGCATCATGAACGTGAGCCACGGCGAGGGCGTGTTCTACCACACCTTCCTTGAGTATGGTCCCTATGCCGGCGAGATCGGCAACCGCAACAACGGCGCCATGATCTCCATGACGACCGAGAAGGCGGTGGCCTACGCGCTCGGCACGCTGCAGGAGCGTGGCCAGCTGTTCGTCGAGCCCGGTACCGAGTGCTATGAGGGCATGATCGTGGGCGAGCGTTCCAAGCCCGGTGACATGGTCGTCAACATCGCGCGCACCAAGAACCTGGGCAACCAGCGCTCTTCTACGGCGGACATCGCGGTTCAGCTCGTTCCGCCGCGCACCTTCTCGCTTGAGGAGGCACTGGAGTACATCGCCGATGACGAGCTGGTTGAGATTACGCCCAAGAACATCCGCCTGCGCAAGCGCCTGCTGAACGCAACCGACCGCAAGAAGGCCGCCGCGCGCGCCATGAGCGGCAAGTAAGAAGCGCTTTACCTGGTAGAATGCGTATTCGCTATTGAGAAGAGCCCTATCCCCACCGTGGGGATAGGGCGCTTTTTCACGGAATATTGTGTTGCTTATTAGTAATAATAAAAATTTATGTTTTCATCCCTGTCGGAGAGCCCGAGAAAACAAAAGTCCCTTTTTTTGTTTTGGGAAATCGACATTGCGCCGGAAAAGCGACCAATACGGTCAGTTTAGAGATCGAGACGCCGATGCTCGCGCTGCTGGCGATGCCGCTTGAGCCGATCGAGGGCCGCTTTCTTGCTTTCGCGATGGCGGCGACGTGCGATATCGGCTTGAACGCGCTCGCGTCGACCCTCGAGCTCCTCGATGGAGCGGTTGGTGGTTTCGGGGCGCGTCGTGGTGCGCGTGCGGCGCCGTGACCGATGGATCGCCTCAGCGATATCCATGTCGGCCGGGCTCTTGATGTCGTAGGCGAGCGAGATGAAGCGCAAGAGCATGGTCGTCGCGACGCAGATGATCAACGCGATGATGTTGGAGATGTCCATATCCACAAGGACCACGTAGGCGACAGCGCCGCCGATGGCGGCGACAGCGTAGAAATTGCTCGGTTGAAAGATAGCGGGCGTGCGTCCCAGGCATACATCGCGAATCATGCCTCCGCCGACCGCGGTGAAAAAGCCCATGGTCACGCAGATAAGCGGCTCGAATCCGTAGACGTACGCCTTATCGGCGCCCGTGGCGGCAAAGAGCCCCACGGAGAAGATATCGAGGATCGCGATAAGACGGTCCTGCTTCTCCAAAAGCGAGGGGATGACGAAGGTGATGGCCGCCGTGATAACGGATGCGGGCAGCGCGAGCGGCTGGTCGAGGAAGTAAACGCTTCCGACCTGAAGGATCATGTCGCGCAGCAGACCGCCGCCCAGACCGCAGACGACCGCAAGGCATATGGCTCCAATGAGATCGAGTTTCTGCTTGCGCGCGGCAAGCGCTCCGGTGGCCGAAGCGGTGACGACGGCGAGCATCTCGAATCCAATCGGGACGGGAACCATCTGGCTGGCAGCTCCTCCGCCGGCGTTTGCAGCGAGAAGGGCGGGGGTTGCGATGGAAAGCAATGCGGACATGAGGCAATCCTCTTGTAGGGTAGAAGCGGCTTGAAAACCTTCGCTATCTTACATGGAAATGAACCGGTGCATGACCGCTGAATACCCCGATGGCGGGGATTAGCCATATTTGGTTTCAGAAGGTGGTGCAAAGGCAAGGTGGCGGAGAGAGAGGGATTCGAACCCTCGGAACGCTCGCGCGCTCAACGGTTTTCAAGACCGCCGCATTCAACCGCTCTGCCATCTCTCCGTGATTGGTAATGATAGCATCAAACGAAAAGGCGGATCGGCGGAAGGACGTGCGTGAACACAATCGAATCAGACGAGCGCTACATGCGCGAGGCCCTGGAGGAGGCGCGCAAGGCGGAGCGATTGGGGGAAGTGCCCATCGGTGCGGTCGTGGTGTATGAAGACGAGATCATCGCGCGTGCCCACAACCTGCGAGAAACCGCGGAGGACCCGTCGGCTCACGCCGAATTCGCCGCCATGCTGCAGGCGTCCCGGGTGTTGAAGCGCTGGCGCCTGACGGGTTGCACCGTCTACGTTACGCTCGAGCCCTGTCTCATGTGCGCGGGCCTTATGGTCAACGCGCGCATCGACCGTTGCGTGTTCGGCGCCCCGGATCCCAAGGGCGGGGCGACGGGGACGTTATACCAGGTGAACGACGACCCGCGCCTCAACCATGCGTTCGAGGTGACGCAAGGCGTGCTGGAAGACGAATGCGCAGGTCTGCTCCGCGAGTTCTTCGCCGCCCTTCGCCAAAGGCGCAAGGCGGAACGCGAGAAAGAGAAGGCGAGCGCGACCTCTGACGATGAAGCATAGGCACCGGGGCGTGCATGCAATTTTAGGGACTGTCCCCAAAAATTCATGGGGTCTGGTACTATAGTGCAACAGCGCCTAGCGCGTTCGATGGGTTCGGGTGACGATATGTTCCGAATCTGGTCAGGTCCGGGAGGAAGCAGCCATAAGGAGCCTCTGCCGGGCACCCGTTCCCATCGAGCGCACGGGCGCATTTTGTTTTTCGGATCGGTCAAGATTCGGCCACGCTCCTGTCATGCTTTCCTTGAGGTACATCTGAGCGACCTGCATCTGGCGTATGATGATGCGAGGGAAACGCCGATCAATTCTTTTCGCGCCGGTCGGCCTCGTGGCGGGCGCCGCGAAAGAAATTGATCGGCGTTTCCCTAACCGTGTTGTTCGGTCGCTTGGAGACAATGCCTATGCTGGAGCTAATCAAGCGCTTCTCGGGCGGATATGTTCGGTATTTCGTTATCGGTCCCGCCTGCAAGCTGCTCGAGGTCTTCTTTGATTTGCTGACGCCGCTGGTGATCGCGCGCATGATCGACGAGGGCGTGGGTTCGCACGACGCGGGCGTCGTCGTTCGCTACGGCGTGCTGTTGTTCGTGATGGCCGTGGTAGGCATGGGATTCACCCTCGTATGCCAGAAGATGGCGGCGCTCGCGTCGCAAGGCATGGGCACGGCGGTGCGTTCGCGCCTTTACCGTCGCATCAACGAGTTCTCGCACGCGGAGCTCGACCGATTTGGCACCCCGTCGCTTATCACGCGTATCACCAACGACATCAACCAGATCCAGCTCGCTTTGGCGCTGGGTATCCGCCAGCTCATCCGCTGGCCGTTTCTGGCGATCGGCTCCATGGTCGCGGCGCTGTTGATCGACTTGAAGCTCGGCTTGATCTTCCTGGTCTCGACGCCTTTGATCGGCCTGGTGTTCTGGATTGTCATGGCCCGGTGCGTGCCGTATTTCAAGCAGATGCAGGCCAAGCTCGACCGCATCGGGTTGATTACGCGCGAAGGGCTTTCAGGCGTCCGCGTCATCCGCGCGTTCGTGCGCGAGGAGCACGAGCGCAAGCGCTTCAGGGATGCGGCCTACGATCAGGCGGCCGTCGCGATCGCGGTCGGCAAACTGTCGTCAATCCTCAACCCGGTGACATTTCTCGTCATGAACCTCGGTGTCTGCGCCATCTTGTGGATGGGCGGCATCCAGGTGGATACGGGCGAACTCACGCAGGGCGAGGTCATGGCGTTCGTGAACTACATGACGCAGACGCTGCTGTCGATCGTGTACGTGGCGAACCTCGTCGTGGTGTTCACCAAGGCGAGCGCGAGCGCGTCTCGTGTGAACGAGGTGCTGCACTGCGAGCCGTCGATTGTCGATGCGGGCAACGAGTCGGTTGACCTGCCGTCCTCCGAGGCCGTTGCTTCGGGCGAGGCTCCCTGTGCGATACGCATGGATGGCGCCTGCTTTGCATTCGGCGATGCCGAGGTGAACACGATCGACCGGGCGACGCTCGAGCTGGGACTCGGAAAGACGCTCGGTGTGATCGGCGGTACCGGTTCGGGCAAGTCGACGCTCGTGTCGCTGATGCTGCGCCTGTACGATACGCGTTCCGGTTCCGTCGAGGTCATGGGCGCCGACGTGCGCGCATGGCCGCTCAAGCAGCTGCGACACGTGGTCAGCATCGTACCGCAGCGGGCATCGTTGCTCTCGGGCACCATACGCAGCAACCTGACATGGCGCGATGCGCATGCGACGGACGATCAGCTGTGGGCCGCGCTGGAGATCGCGCAGGCGGCGGAGTTCGTGCGCAAGCTTCCCCAAGGGCTGGACGCACCTGTCGAGGCAGGGGGCAAGAACTTCTCTGGCGGCCAGCGCCAGCGCCTGACGATCGCGCGCGCCCTGGTGGGCGACCCGCTCATCTTGATTCTCGACGACTCCGCATCGGCGCTCGACTTCAAGACCGATGCCGCCCTGCGCCACGCGATACACGAGCGCGGGCAGCGCAGCGCCGCCGAGGGCGGCCTGCCGCTCACGACGGTGATCGTGAGCCAGCGCGTCTCATCGGTGCGCGACGCCGACGTGATCTGCGTCATGTCGCACGGTCAGGTCGCCGGACTCGGCACGCATGATGAGCTGCTGGCGAACTGCCCTCTGTACGAGGAGATCTGCCTCTCTCAGCTTAAGCGCGAAGAGCTCGGAGGCTCCGCTGCGCCCACGTCGGCGCCTGCGGTCGACCGCCCGACGCGCGTCCGTCCCCAACTGGCAGGAGGTGAGGCCTGATGAATCCGTATGCATCCGCCGGATCGGTGTCCACGGTCACGGCCAGCGTTTCGGGAAACGATAATCTGAATGCCGACGGCGGCGGCGCCCCGCGCGGTGAGATCGGCGGCGTTCGCCTGTCGACCGGCGAGGTGACGCGCAGGCTCCTTTCATATGTCAGGCCGCATGCGGTCTCGTTCTCCATCTCCTTCGTCTCCGCTGCCATCTCCGTGGTCCTCCAGCTGTATACGCCCATTTTGATCGGACGCGGTATCGACCTCATCATCGATACCGGGCGCGTCGACTTCGATGCGCTGCTGCCGCTGGTGCAGGTGCTTGCGCTTGTCGTCATCGGCGCCGCGGCGTTCCAATGGCTGCAGGGCTATTGCGTGAACCGTCTCTGCTACGAGACGGTTCGCGACATGCGCATCCAGGCGAGCGAGAAACTCGGTCGCATGCCGCTTTCGTTCATCGACGCGCACCCGCACGGCGACCTCATCTCGCGCGTGGTCAACGATGTCGACCAGGTGGGCGATGGCCTGCTGCAAGGTTTCACGCAGCTGTTCACCGGCGTGGTGACCATCGTGGGCACGCTCGTGTTCATGCTGACGATCTCGGTTCCCATGGCGATCGTGGTCGTGCTCGTGACGCCCGCATCGGTGCTCGCCGCTTCGCTGATCGCCAAATTTTCCAACCGGAGCTTCAACGACCAGCAGCGCGTGCAGGGTCAGCTGGGTGGCTACATCGAGGAATACGTGGGCAATCAGCGCCTGGTCGATGCCTTCGCGCATGGTGACGAGGCTCAAGACGGTTTTGACGCCATCAACGGCGAGCTCTATGTTGCCGGCGAGCGCGCCCAGTTCTTAAGTTCGCTCTCCAATCCGGGGACCCGCTTCATCAACAACCTCATCTATGCGGTGGTGGCGGTTATCGGTTGCGTCGGCGTCATCACGGGCGTGCCGGCTTCGCTGACCGTGGGCGAGGTTCAGACGTTTCTGTCGTATGCCAACCAGTACACCAAGCCGTTCAACGAGGTGACGAGCGTCATCACGCAGGTCCAGACGGCCTACGCTTCGGCACGCCGTCTGTTTGCCCTGCTCGATGCCGTCGAGGAGCAGCCCGATGCGGCCGACGCTGCTGTCGTCGACCATCCCCAGGGCGGCGTGAGCCTGTCCCATGTTGATTTCTCCTATGTGAAGGACCGCAAGCTTCTGCAGGACATTTGCATCGACGCCAAGCCGGGTATGCGGTTTGCGTTCGTCGGTCCGACAGGCTGCGGTAAGACGACGCTGATCAACCTGCTGCTGCGATTTTACGACGTGGATGCCGGTCGCATTGAGCTGGACGGCGTCGAGACGCGCGACATCACGCGCGCGAGCCTGCGCAGGTCGTTCGGCATGGTGCTGCAGGATACGTGGCTGTTCGAGGGCACCGTTCACGACAACATCGCGTACGGCAAACCGGATGCCACGCGCGAGGAGGTCATCGCGGCCGCTCGCCGAGCGCATGCCGACAAGTTCATCGCGCAGCTGCCGCAGGGCTACGACACGGTGATCGGCGAGGACGGCGGGTCCTTCTCGGCAGGCCAGAAGCAGCTTTTGTGCATCGCGCGCGTCATGCTGACCGACCCTGCCATCCTGCTGCTCGACGAGGCGACCTCGAGCATCGACACCCGCACCGAGCTGCAGGTCCAAGCCGCCTTTGACGAGCTGATGGACGGTCGCACGAGCTTCGTGGTGGCGCACCGCCTCTCGACGATCCGCAACGCGGATTGCATCCTCTACATGCGCGACGGGCAGATTCTGGAGCGCGGCACGCATGACGAGCTCCTGGCGCGCGGCGGCTTCTATGCGGAGCTGTACAACAGCCAGTTCAGTGAGGGGTAGAGTGGTCGTGATCCTCCGGCGAATCGCGTGCAGAGGGTCTTTATATCAATTGTTTGGATTTGGTATCAACGTTTGAGGTATCGGAACCGGAGGTTGATACCAAATTCATCTACTGTCGCTTTTGCATCGTGACAAAAGGTTTAATCAGGGTGCGATACTCCTGCCGCAGCCAGACGGCTGCCAGATCTCCGATGGCCTACAGAACCTCGACGCCTGCGGTGGCGCAGGCTTGCAGGAAATCGGCGGGCAGGTTGCCGTCGCTCACGATGATATCGACACGCTCGAGCCCGCAGACCGAAAACGTACTGCGGGTACCGACCTTGCTGGAGTCCATGAGGGCGATCACCTCATCGGCCTGCTCGATGCATGCGCGCTTGAGGCTCGCCTCCTTGCTAGAGCCGCAGGAGAACCCGGTTTTTGGCGAATAGCCCGTCACGCCCATGAAATACTGGTCAAACGCCAATTCCTTGACGGCGTCGACGCTCTGGCTGCCGGTGATGCTCATGCTGTAGCGGTTGAGCTTGCCTCCGATGACGTAGACCTGCGGGCGTTCAAGGCGCGCAAGTTCGGCGGCGCAGGTGAGTCCCGAGGTGAAGATCAACGCGTTTTCGTCGGGTAGGGCGGCGGCAAATGCCGTGGTGGTGCTGCCCGAATCAAGGAAGATGCTCGTGTTGGGTTGAACGAGTCCGAGGGCCTTGCGGGCAACGAGCTTCTTGGCTTCGGTGTTCTTGCCCGTTCGCGTGCTGAGCAGCCCGTCGGTACCGATGATCTGCTCAACGGAGCGCGCGCCGCCGTGGATGCGGACGATGCGCCCCTCGGCGTCGAGCGCCTTGAGATCGGTGCGGAGTGTCATCTCCGAAACGTTGGGGAAGTTTTCCTTCAACTGTCGAAACGACACCGTTCCCATGGCTTCGACGAGCTCTACGATGGCATTGCGACGCTCTTCCATGCGATTCTCTCCGTTTGAAGTTGAGCATGTTGCTGTGAGATGCATCATAACAGAGCACGGCAGAAATAAATCCCGTGCCGGTTTGAAATCAATGCCGTGGGCAGAAAGCGCTGCCCGCGGCATTGATCGTGGGGAGAGGCGGCGACCGCCCCCTGCTGACGGCCGCCGAAAGATGGGATCCGAGGAGAAACCGTCGTGCTACTCGGTCTCGGCCCAGTGCTCGAGCAGGTAGCGCTCGGCGGCGGGGCACCACAGGCCGCGGTTGGCCTCGACGATGTCGGCCAGGCCGGCGTAGCGCTCGTCCTCTGCGGCCTTGGAGCGCAGGTCGTCGAGGGCGGTCAGCGGCATGGAGATGTGCGTGTAGATGAGCTTCTTGCCGCCCGGGATCTTGGGCAGGTTGAGCGTGGTGTCGGCTGCGGCGTCCAGACCGCCCACGTGGGTGACCATGACGGACGGATCGACGCGGTCAGCCGCGGTGAGCTCCAGCGACTCCACCATGTCGGCGGTGTTGCCGCCGGTGGTGCCCATGACATGGTGGCTGCCGTAGTGCACCTCGTAGAAATTGATGGGGGCGCTGAACTGCTTGTCGGTGGGGCCGGCGAAGAAGTTGAGGCAGCCGTCGCGGCCCATGATGGCCGAGGAGAGCGTGACGACCGGCGCGACCGGCGCGTAGCACAGGACGTCGTCGAAGCCCGTGCCGCCCGAGGCCTCGCGCAGCGTGGCCACCGGGTCATCGCAGGCGCCGTTGTTGATGAACATGAGGTCGATACCGGTCTCGGCCTTAATCTCCGCAGGCGGGAAGAGCTCGGCGGCGCGGTCCAGACGGTCCTGGTTGATGTCGGCCACCACGACGAGGCTCGGGCGACGGTCGCAGTGCAGCGCGTAGGTGAGCGCGCCCAGGCCCATGGGGCCCGCGCCGGCCACGATGGCCAGCTTGCCGCCCTCGCGGATGCCCATCTCGTGCTCGTACACGCCCATCTGGGTGTGGTACGCGGCATGGAACGCGCCGATGGAGCAGCTCATGGGCTCGGCGAGCGACGCCTGGTAATACGCCTCGCCGGTGTACTCCAGCAGGCAGTCACACTCCATGACCTCGGCGGGCAGGATGCAGTAGGTGGCGTCGCCGCCGCAGAACTCGTACGAGTAGCCCGGGCTCCACATGGTGCCCTTGTAGTTGAGCGCGGGCTGGATGGTGAACTTCATGCCCGGCTTGAAGCGGTCGGCCCACTTGGCACCCACCTCGACGATATCGCCGGCGAACTCGTGACCCATGATGGCAGGGTGCTCGGCCACGTCCTCGTGCACGCGCTTGTGGTCGACGCCCAGCGTGGCGCACTTGTAGGTGGACATGCAGATGCTGTCGGACACGACGCGCACGAGCACCTCGTCATCCTTGATGGGGGGCAGCTCGAACTCCTCCAGGCGAAGGTCGTTGGCCGCGTGCAGGCGGACTGCTTTTGCTTTCATGATTACTCCTTTCTTGACGCGCCGCAGATCGCAGCGCGAGATTTCCGATGGGGCGTGGATGAGGGGCTACAGGCGCGTGAGCTGCACCTGCTCCAGCAGGCGATCGATGTCGTCCCGCTTGGCGGGCTCGGTTCCTGGCTGCATGACGGTTGCGGCGCCCACGGCCATGGAGAGGCGCGCCGCCTGCTCGAGGGGAAGGTTCTGGTCGGCGGCGTACGCGAGCGCCGCGACGACGGAGTCTCCGGCGCCGACGGTGGAGATCACTTCGACGGCGGGCTGGTGCAGCCGGTATGCGCCCTTGTCGGTCATAAAGATTGCGCCCGCGCTGCCCATGGAGACCATGACCTGTTCGATGCCGCCGTCGACAAGTTCTTGAGCTGCGGCGATGATGCTGTCGTCGTCGGCAAGCTCGCGTCCGAGCATACGGCCGAGTTCGACTTCGTTCGGCTTGATGAGGCTCGGTTTGGCGGCGAGCCCTTCGACGAGCGCCTCGCCGTCGGCGTCGAGGAAGACGCGAGCGCCGGCCTTGCGGCAGGCGCGCGTCCAGGTGGCGTAGGTCTTGGTCGGAGCGCCGGCGGGCAGGCTGCCGGAAAGCACGACGATATCGCCCGGATTGATCTCGAGCGCCAAGATGGCGAGTGCATCGTCGAGCATGGCCTTGGTGACTGCGGCACCTGGCTCGTTGATGTCGGTGTAGGTGTGCGAGACAAGGTCGACAACCTTAGTATTGGTACGTGTGTCGCCCTCGGCTGCGAACGCGCGCACGGGGATGCCCATCTCATCGAGAGCGGAGGTGATGAAGGAGCCCGATGCACCGCCCAAAAACGCAACAGCCGTGCTCGTGCCCCCCAGTTGCTGGATGGTCTTGGAGACGTTGATGCCCTTGCCGCCCGCATCCTGGCGGATGGAGGAGACGCGATTGACCGCATCCAAGGTGAAGTTGTCGACATAGATGGTCTTGTCGACGGCGGGGTTCAAGGTAACGGTGTAGATCATCGCAAACCTCATTTCTGTTGGTTCGAAAGCTAAGTACAGCCTAAATCAGCGAAATGCTTTGTCAATACAACAGTCAAAAATAGTGAAAACAAAAGTCCAGAACTGCCATTTACCGACTAAAAACTACCGTTTAAAGTGTAAAAGCAAGGATTAGACAGAACTGTTGAAACAACAACAATAGGATACAGGCTATCGAATCGCTACCCACAAACGAAAGGGAGGACACGATGGCGATCAAAGACAAAGTGTCGTCATTCGGAAAGTTCCTGAGCGGTATGGTGATGCCGAACATCGGCGCCTTTATCGCCTGGGGCTTCCTGACGGCGCTGTTCATCGAGACGGGCTGGTTGCCCAACGAGCAGTTCGCGAGCATTACGGGACCGATGCTTTCCTATCTCATCCCCGTGCTCATCGCGGCTCAGGGCGGCTATCTCACCGGAGGAGATCGCGGGCGCATCACCGGTGCCATCGCGGTCATCGGCTGCATCGCCGGCGCGCCCGACACGACGATGCTCATGGGCGCCATGGTGATGGGCCCGTTTGCCGGTTGGGTCATCAAGATGTTCGACAAGGCGATGGAGGGCCGCACGCCCGCTGGCTTTGAGATGCTTATCGACAACTTCTCGGTCGGCATCATCGGCATGCTGCTGGCGATGCTCGGCTACGTCGCCATCGGCCCGATTATGACGGCGATCCTCACCGTCCTCATGGGTGGCGTCCAGATCTTGATCCAGTACAGCCTCATGCCGCTGCTCGCGATCTTCATCGAGCCGGCGAAGGTGCTGTTCCTGAACAACGCCATCAATCACGGCATCTTCACGCCCATCGGCATCGCCCAGGCGCAGGAGACCGGACGTTCAATCATGTACATGCTTGAGGCCAACCCCGGCCCCGGTCTCGGCGTGCTGCTGGCATACTGCTTCTTCTGCCGCGATGCGAAGACGCGCCAGTCCGCGCCCGGTGCCGTCATCATCCACTTCTTCGGCGGCATCCACGAGATCTATTTCCCCTACGTGCTCATGAACCCCAAGGTCATCATCGCCCCCATCGTGGGTAATGCGTGCGCCATCGCATGGTTCAGCTTCACCGGCACCGGCTTGACCTCTGCGGCTTCCCCTGGTTCCATCATTGCATTTTTGTCCATGACGCCGCCTGAGTTCATGGTCACCAATATCATCGGCGTCGCGATTGCCGCCGGAGTGTCGTTTGCGATCGCCGTCCCGCTGGTGCGCTCCATGGCCGTGGCGGATATCGATCGCGCAAGCGAGCAGATGCGCGAGATGAAGGGCACCTCCGAGGCCGCGGTCATCTCGGACACGAAGGACGGCAAGATCGTGTTCGCGTGCGACGCCGGCATGGGCTCCTCTGCAATGGGCGCCACCAGGTTCCGCAACCGTATCAAGGCGGAGCGACCCGACCTGACCGTTGAGCATTCGAGCGTCGACACCGTTCCCGCCGACGCGGCCATAGTGGTGTGCCAGCGCGTACTGTCCGAACGTGCCCGCAAGAGCGCGCCGACTGCGCAGATCGTCACCATCGACAACTTCCTTGACGACCCCGCGCTCGATGCGCTGTACGAGGCGCTGACCAAGCTCGCCCGCGCCCACGAGCTCAAGGGCGACGAGGTCGCCGCTCCGGCGCTCGTGGAAGAACCCAAGCCGGCCGAGGCGTCCGCACCCGTGCTTAGCGTGACTGCCGATGATATCCGCGTGGGCTGTCAGACGCTTTCACGCGAGGACGCGATCAGGGCTTCCGGCGCGCTGCTCGTGGAGAAGGGCTGCGTCGACGCGAGCTACGTGGATGCCATGGTCGAGCGCGACAAGCTGACCAGCGTCTACATGGGCATGGGCGTGGCGATCCCGCACGGTACGAACGAGGCCAAGGATGCGGTGAAGCATACCGGCGTGGTCCTGCAGCAGTATCCCGACGGCGTGGATTTTGATGGTGAGAAGGCGTATCTGCTCTTTGGCATCGCCGGCAAGGGCAACGAGCATCTGGAGGTGCTGGCCGCCATCTGCAAGGCCATCGAGGACGAGAGCGTGCTCGAGAAGATGAAGACCACCGATGACGTGGCATGGATCGCCGACGTGCTGAACAAGGCGAACTAGCATCACCCGATCCCTTTCATGCGCGCGGGCCTCCGGTTGATCCGGAGGCCCGCGTATGCGTGCGGTGGGCGTATCGCACGGTTGATATGCGCGCCGTGCGGTTATCCGATGCCGGACTGGGGTATAGAGCGGTGTGATTACGGTTTCATGACGAGTGACAGGGAGAGGGACGTGGACAAGAGGAACGTCGCGCTGCTCTACAACAGCCGTGGGGGCAACACCAAGATGGTCGCCGAGGCGCTGAGGGATGCGTTGGCTCAGCATGGTATCGAGGCGGAAGCGTGCGAGATCACCGCAGCCGACCTCGATGGTGCGCGCTCGGCGATCAAGCCTGCCGATGTGGTTCTGCTGGGCTTCTGGTGTGATAAGGGAACCTGTTCCGAGGAGGTGTCGGAGCTTTTGCCCGAGCTGTCTGGCAAGCAGGTCTTCGTGTTCGGCACGGCCGGATTCGGCGGGGCGCCCGAGTATTTTGAACGGATCCTTGCCGGCGTGAAGGCAAAGCTGCCCGAAGATGCGGCGTATCTGGGCGGCGCCATGTGTCAGGGGAAGATGGGCCCGGCGATTCGCAAGCGCTACGAGGCCATGTTGGCGGAGAAGCCTGGTGACCAGCGCGTGCAGGCGATGATCGACAACTTCGACGCCGCGGCAAGCCACCCCGATGCGAGCGATGTGCAAAAGATCGCCGACGCGATGCTGGCTGCTCTGGACATCAGGTAGCTGCGGATACCTCCGCGCTCCGCGGCGCCTTCCTGTGCGCACCGGTGAAAAAGCGCGCGCCCCTGCTCTCTATGGAAAACAGGGGCGCGCGCTTTATGATGACCGGCTACTGGATCTTGGTCGTTCCCGGTGCGAGGTTCGGATCGGTCTCGTTTGCCGCCGATTGGTATCGCGTCGTGTAGATGTTCTTGCCGTCGTAGAACATCTCGTAGTACTGCATCGTCGCGTAGTCGCTGCGGGCCTGAACGGCTTCCTCCAGCGTGGCGTTTCCGCCTGCGTCGGTGACGCTCGAGAGGTACCAGCGGCCGTCGGCGTCCTCAAAGCCCGTGGTGTTGATGGCGGGCAGCGCCTCGCGCAGGCTGATGAGCGACTTCTGGTAATCGCTGAGCGGCGCGCCGATGACGTTCATGAGAGCGGAGCCCAGGTAGTTGGTGGACAGGTCGACCGTCTCGCTCGTCTGGTCGTTGCCCGCCACGTCGTAGTTGGCCCAGATGAGGTAGTCGGTCTGCCACAGGCGCTCCTGGTGCGTCGCCTCGTCCTCGTCGGTGAACCACAGGTCGTTGAAGCGCGAGGGGAAGAAGGGCTGGTGGTCGCCGAAGAACACCACGACGACCTTGCGGTCGAGCCGCTCCAGCTGGCGGATGAAGTAGCGCAGGGCCTCGTCGGATTCCTTGATCAGCGAGACGTACTCGTTGATCTCGGAGTCGGACATGCCGTCGATGCTCAGCTCGACGCGCTTGTCGGCAGGAATGAGGCCGGTGTTGTAGCCGGAGTGGTTCTGCATCGTCACGTCGAAGATGAACTGCGGGTTGTTGTTGGTATCGAGCAGCTCGAGAATCTTGTCGTACGTGGCGCGGTCGGTGACCATGCCGCGCAGCGTCTCGGCATCTTGGAAGTCCTCGATGGCCAGGAAGTCGTCGAACCCGAAGTCCTCGTAGACGTTCTCGCGGTTCCAGTTCGTTGCATGGTTGGGGTGCATCGCCACCGTGTCGTACCCGAGGTCCTTGAACTGACCAGCGAGGTTCTCGGCGTCCATGAGGTTGTAGATGGTGTAGGGGTACACGCCCGTGCCGAGGTTGGACATGGAGTTTCCGGTCAGGAACTCGTACTCGGTGTTGGCGGTGCCGCCGCCGTACGCCGAGACGTAGAGCTTGCCGCGCTGCAGGCAGTCCGACAGGCTCTTGAAGAACTCGGGACCGGTGTAGTCCGCGTGCATCTGCTGGTAGATGGACAGATCGGCGAACGTCTCGTTCATGATGGCGATGACCGTGGGCTTCTCCTCATCGAACTGGGCTTCGGCCGCGGCGCGGTTCTCGTTGGTCGCGTTCTGCTCATCGTAGGCGCGCGCGTACTCATCGATGAGGGCCTCGGCCGCATCGACGCTGTAATCGTCGGGCTTGGGCGGGTTGATGGTCTGGGCGCCCGAGATGAAGGCGGGCAAAAATCCCTGACGGTAGTAGCTCTCGAGCGGGCGCCACGTGTAGATCGTGATGCCGAGGGTGTGGTAGTAGTCGATAAGGGTGACGTGCGCACCGACGCCGCCGATGATGAGCAGACCGATGACGAGGTTGATGATGAGGCCCTTGCGCGAACGGGCCTCGGGGGCGGGACGCAGGGTGCCAGCGAGCATGGCAAGCAGCATGGCGATCGCGGCGCACGCGAGAGCATACAGGCAGAACGCGGACAGCGTGTAGGTGTAGCCCGTTCCCGCCACAGCCGCCGCGGTCGAAAGGGCGGACAGGTCGCCCGGCGTGATGGGCATGGACTTGAAGGTGATGACGAAGTACTCGGCGACGCCGATGATATAGAGGATGAGCGCGAGGGCGGCGCTCGCGGCGCCGCGGCGCTGGAGCACCAAGAAGAGGCCCGTGAGCACGCCGGCGATCAGGCCGAACTCAAGCAGCAGGCACAGCGGGTACATCCAGGTCAGATTGTGGTTCGATGAAAGCTCGAGCCCGAGCGTGGCGGCGGTACTCGCAAGCAGCATGAACGCGATGGAGAGCACGAGGGGGTGGGGGAAGCGCCCGGTCGGGGACGTCAGGCTCTGCAGGTGGGATGCAAGCTGCTCGCGGTTGAAGGCGGCGGTCGCGCATCCGGTCAGGATGATGTTCAGCACGAGTGCGGAGAGCAGGTCATCCTGAACGAGCCCGATGCCCGACCAGATGGCGATAAAGGCCTGGAGCAGGGCGAACGCTATACCCCATGCGATGGCATAGGGGGAGATGGATCCTTGCCCGGAGCGGGCGCGACGCACGGCGAGGGCTGCAGAGGTCACCGTACCGGCAAGGCCTAGACACGTGATGATCGTTACGACCATGGCGGAAAACTCCTTTATGGGCCAGGCGGCCCAAAGATTCTTAACCAAAAGGTGACATCGTCTTGATGCTGCAAGAACCAATGGTACAGAACGATTGTCGAGATTGTATCGACTCGACAAGGAGTGCACAGTTAGGATGGGAAAACAGCAGGAATACACGCGTGTATACTCGGTTGTACGCCGAATGGTCCGCCCGTAGATGATGGAGGATGTGCCTATGAGCGACATGACCCCTGCCTGGAATAACGCCGTGCTCGATGTTATCGAGCGGCGCAGCTCAACGCGTCGATTCGCGCCCGAGCCCGTTTCCGACGCCCAGCGCGAAGCGGTCCTGCACGCCGCGACGCGCGCCCCCTCGGCGGGCGCGATGATGATGTACTCCATTATCGACATTCGCGAGCAGGCGACGCGCGACCGGCTGGCGGAGCTTTGCGACCATCAGCCCATGATCGCGCAGGCGCCGTGGGCGCTCGTGTTCGTGGTGGACTATTGCAAGTGGATCGACCTGTTCGAGCACGCGGGGTGTTTCGGCGAGGCGTTCGTCGAGCGCACGGGCAAGCAGCCTCGTCGGGCCCCGGGCCTGGGGGAGTTTGCCATCGCGGCGCAAGATGCGGTCATCGCCGCGCAAAACGCGGTGATCGCTGCCGAGGCGGTTGGCCTAGGAAGCTGCTATATCGGCGATATCGTCGAGAATGCCGAAGAGGTGGGCGAGCTGCTCGGGTTGCCGGAGCATACGGTGCCGCTCAGCATGCTCATCTTGGGCGTTCCCGCAAAAGAGCGTCCCGCGACGCCCCATCCCGTCGAGAACATCGTCATGTCCGAGCGCTATCGTCGTGCGGACGAGGCGACGCTCGATGCGCAGATAGCGGAGATGGATGCGATGTTCCGCCCCCATGCGCAGGAGGCTGGGGAGCGGGTGGTCGACATCTACACCCGCAAGCACACCTCGGACTTCATGAAGGAGATGGGCCGCTCGATGGAGCGGTGGCTCGAAAACTGGTAGACGCCGCGGGGCCGGTACGTTTTGGACGGGGATGACCCCGTCCAAAACGTACCGGCCCCGCTCAAAAGTGCCAGCTCGGTTGGCCTGTTTACGAATGCTGCGAGGGATAGATGCGCGTCAGATGCTCGACTGTCTTGAACTTGGTGAACAGCGGCACGTACTCGTAGATGACGTTGGAGTTCTCCAGGCCGTACCACTGAACCGGCGAGCCGGCGTGACGGCGGATCGCGTACTTCAAGGCGATGGCGCTGCGCTCGCTCGGATCGACGTCGGACTCGGGAGCCAGCGTCTTGTAGACCATGCAGAAGCGGAACGAGCCGATGGGGCCCGGCGTCTTGTATACCGAGTAGTCGCTCTTCTGCGGCGGCAGCTCGCCGGAGGCGGAAAGGTCGCCGACGACCTGGCGCAGGTAGGCGTTCACGCGCTGGTTGACCTTGTAGCCCAGGTAGAACGTCACGCGGAACACGTAGTCGGTGCCGAAGTTCTCGACCGCGTACTCGAACGTATGCGGCTCGTCGGTCACCTGCACGTTCAAGAACCAGTAGGCCTGCGCGCGCTTGGGATGCTTGTCGAAGATGGAATACAGGATGTCGCGGTCGAGATAGTCGGTGCGGGTGTTGTTGGTGAGGTACACCAGGTTGTCGCACAGCTTGTCGTAGGTCTCGTCGTGACGCAGGCGGTCAAGCTGGTCGAGGTAGGAACGGATCGGCAACAGGTTCGCCTGTCGACGCTCGACGCGGCTGCCGTTGTACCAGCTGACCATGATGGACATGATGAGGGCGGCGAGCAGGATGGTGAAGTAGCCGCCGTGGAAGAACTTGGTGAGCGACGAGAAGAAGAAGAATCCTTCGAGCGCCACAAAGAAGACGACGAAAATGAACGGCAGCACCTTTACGTGGCGGATCTTATGCAGGTAGAAGAACAGCAGCACGGTGGTGCAGATCATCGTGATGGTGATGGCCAGACCGTAGGCGGCCTCCATGTGCGCCGAGGACTGGAACAGCAGCACGACGACGATGCATCCGGCCCACATGACGTAGTTGACCATGGGGATGTAGAGCTGGCCCTTGGTCTCTGCCGGATAGAAGACCTGCATGTGCGGCATGAGGTCCAGGCCGCTCGCCTCGGAGACCAGGGAGAACGCGCCGGTGATGAGTGCCTGGGACGCGATGATGGCCGCGCAGGTCGACAGCACGACGCCGAAGGGACGGATGGCGTCGGGCAGCATCTGGAAGAACGGGTTGAGGTCGGCGATGCCGAGCAGCTCGGTGTTGCCGGCGTTGGCGAGCAGCCATGCGCCCTGGCCGAGATAGGAAAGAATCAGGCAGATCTTCACGAACGGCCAGGTGGCGTAGATGTTGCCACGTCCCACGTGACCCATGTCCGAATACAGCGCCTCGGCACCCGTCGTGGCGAGGAAGCAGCTGCCCAGGATCATGATGCCCGCATGGTTGTTGGGCGAAAGCAGGAACATGATGCCGCGGACGGGGTTGAACGCCTTGAGCACCACGGGGTTGCCCAGCACGTGCATAAGGCCGCTGACGCCCAAGAAGATGAACCAGAACGTCATGACCGGGCCGAAGGCACGGCCGATCTTGGACGTGCCGGCACGCTGGACGATAAACAGCACGCAGACGATGATGAGCGTGATGATCACCACGTTGAGCTGGTTATCCCCCATGATGGCGTGCACCTCGGGAATGGTGCGCAAGCCTTCGATGGCGGTGGTGATGGTGACTGCGGGGGTGAGCACGCCGTCGGCGAGCAGCGCGGATCCGCCGAGCATGGCGGGAATGATCAGCCATTTGGCGCCGCGGCGCACGATGCTGTAGAGCGCGAAGATGCCGCCTTCGCCGTGGTTGTCGGCGCGCAGCGAGACGAGGACGTACTTGACGGTGGTCAGCAGGGTGACCGTCCAGATAACGAGCGAGATGGCGCCCAGGATAAACTCCTCGTTGACGGACATGATGCCGCCGTTGCCCGCAAGCAGCGCCTTGGTGACGTACATCGGCGACGTTCCGATATCGCCGTACACGACACCCAGCGTCACGAGCATGGCCCCGATGCTGATGGGGATTTCAGGAGAATGCTGCGCAGATGATCGCTCAGCAGCATTCGCATTACGGGAAGATCCCATGATGTTCGCTTCTCCCTTGGTAGGACAACAGAATTGCAAGTAATTATCGCAGCTTTGCGCACTTATGCAACGTGGTGGCCCGTCTGCCAGACGAACCCGTCCCCGGTGGCGATTCGGCTACGGGAGACGGGTTCTTGTGCGGAGGGGCGCGGGGGCCTATCGGTTGGTGATGATGAAGCAGCGGTGGATGCGCTTGTTGCGCGCAAAGTCCTCGGGGATGGTCTGCTCGGTGATGTCCTCGACTGCGATGCCCACGTCGGCGAGCGCGCGCTCGTCCAGGCGGAAGGTCCGCAGGTTGCACGAGAAGATGGCGCGTCCGCCCGGCGCCAGCAGGCCGGAGAGGGCACACAGCAGCTCGACGTGGTCGCGCTGGACGTCCCATGTCCGCTCGCCCATCTTGGCGGAGTTGGAGAAGGTGGGCGGATCGCAGAAGATGAGGTCCCACGTGCGATGGGCGCGCCGCTGCTCGGCGACCCATGCCAGAACGTCATCGCGCACGAAGCGATGCTCGGGGCCGATGAAGCCGTTTTGAGCCATGTTGCGGCGGGCCCAGTCCAGATACGTGTTGGAGAGGTCGACCGTCGTTGTGCTCAGCGCCCCGCCGTCTGCGGCATAGCACGTGGCCGTTCCGGTATAGGCGAACAGGTTGAGGAAGCGCTTGCAGCCCTTGGCGTACGTGCGCACGAGGTCGCGCGTGACGCGGTGGTCGAGGAAGATGCCCGTGTCGAGGTAGCTGTTGAAGTTGGCCGTGAAGGTCAGGCCGCCTTCCTGGATGTGGACCGCGCCCTGCTCCCAGGCGTTTTGATGGGTCTGGGCACGACCCGTTTCGCGCGCGGAGCCTCCCGACGACGCCCCGCCGCCCGTGGCGTACTGGGAGCCGCCGCGCGAACGGGTGCGCGAGCGCGCGGCGACGTGGTCGGGGTCGACCTTGAGGACGCGCGGGGTGATCTCGAGCATGTCGAGCAGGCGCGCCTGCGCGAGGGAGGGATCGATCGACTTGGGCGCCGCGTATTCCGCGACGACGACCCAGCGGCCCGGCGTGTCGGGAGCCCCTTCGTACAGATCGATGGCTGCGGAGTAGTCGGGAAGGTCGGCGTCGTAGACGCGGTAGCAGGTGACGCCCTCGCGCTTGGCCCATTTGCGGCGCAGGCGCGCGACCTTTTTGAGGCGTGCGGCGAACTGATCGGATTCGGGGACGAGCACGGCGACGGGGGAGCCGTCTCCCACGTCCACGGTGGCGACGGTCTCGACCGGTGCCTGCGTGCGTTTCGATGCGTTCGGGCGCGTGTTTGCGCCTGCGTCCGATCCCGCGTCGGTGGAGCCGTGCGAGCGGTCGAACAGGACGAGGCGCGCGTCCTCGTTGTTGGGCTTGATCGCGATGTCGGCGGTCGGGCGCATCCGCAGGGCGACCTCGAGCAGGCCGTCGCGGGAAAGCGCAGAGACGGGCGCGCATCGCAGCGGGGCGAGCGCCGCGAGCTGCTGGATGAGCCTTGATGCGCGGGACGCGTCGTTGAGTCTGAGCGTGCACATGTTGGCGGCGAGCACGTGGGTGTCCGAGGGGCTGCCGAGGTGCGCCGATATCGCCTCGACGGTCGGCTGGACGAACGTGACGATACCGTCCGCACCGGCTGCTTTGATCAGGCGACGGGTGCGTGCGAGCGCGGCGGCATCGAAGTCGGTCGCGATGATGCGCGCGTGCGCCCGCCCGGCCTGTTGAGCTCGCTGCCTGGCCTCTGAGCGCATTCGGTCCCATGCGGCGCGGTCGTGATCCGCCCAGCACGAAAAGCCCCAGCGCGTGCGCTCGAGCCCCGGTGCGCGGCCGGCCGCAATCGATGCCGCTTCCAGAAGGATTCCCCCATCTGCGCAGCAGGGGTCGATCAGCACCGGTGCGTCGTCCGCGTCGCAGCATGGTTTCCATGCGACCTGCGCCAACACGAGCGCGGCGTAATCGGGGCGCAGGGCAAGCGAGCCTCCCTGGCGGCCGATCTCGCGGGGCAGGCGGCGGAACAGCGGCTCGCCCGACAGGTCGAGCTGCAGACTGGCGCGGTCGTCATGGAGGGCGATCGAGATGCGGGCATCGGGGCGCCCGGTGTCGACATCGGCGCGGACGCCGACCTCGTCGGCCAGGCGGTCGCAGAGGGCGTCTTTGGCGCGCAGCGCGGTGAAGCGCGTGTTGCGCAGGTTCCCGTTCGTACCCGACGCCGTGATCGCGATGGTCGAGCCGCGCCTCAGGATGTCCTCCCACGGCATGGTATAGACCTCGTCGTAGAGCTCGTCGGCATCGCGGCAGGTAAAGCGCTTCAAGACCACGAAGATGCGGCTTGCCAGACGCGACCACAGGCAGGCGCGCTCCGCGTCTGACGGGGCGCCCGCAAACGACACGCGCCCCTTGAGCTTGCGCACCCGCGGAAGACCCAGGTCGCGCAGCTCGTCGGCGAGAGCGCTTTCAAACCCTTGAGGGCAGCTTGCATAGAATTCCATGAGGGGCCTTTCTGGATGGATGTGCGCGGCGCGCGGGATCGTACGGATATGGCGCGGGCGAATGGAGATGCGCTGAAGAGCGCGCAGGATGATGCCGCTATCGGTATCGCACCATTATATGATGAAGCGAGCGACAAGAAGGGAGACAGACACCCATGTACGATATCCCTGCCGTGGCGTTCTTCGATGTTGACGGGACGCTCATCTGGCACGACCCGGACGCCAATGCGGCGCAAAACGTTGCGCACGCGCAGGTGACACCGGGGGTGAAGCGAGCGTTCGAACGTCTGCACGCGCGGGGGAATCTATCGTTTATCTGCACGGGCCGTCCTCGCAACCTGATCAACCAGGGGCTTCTCGATCTCAATCCGACCGGACTCATCACATCGTCCGGCGCATGCCTGTTTCTCGAGGGGCGCAAGGTGTTCGAGCGGACGATCGACCTCGACCTTCTGCACGCGACGGTCGATTGGCTGATGGGGGAGGGCATCGAGGTGCTGTTCGAGGGCACGGACTGCTCTGCCGCCCTGCTTCCGAACGGCGGCGTCTACACCGATATCCCCGGTGCGCTCTCCGTCCATTCGTGGGAGGAACTGTGCGCCGCTACGGACCTGCGCTTCAGCAAGTTCTCCTATGCGGGCGACATGATCGAGCGCGTCGAGCAGATGGGCGAGCCCCTGCGCTCCCATTACACGTTCTACAACCTGGGGCTCGGTGCGGGCGAGGCGGGGCCCGTGGGTATTGACAAGGCCTTCGGCATCTCGAAGGCGCTGGAGCAGCTGAACCACAGCACGAAGAACACGTACGCCTTCGGCGACTCCGAGAACGACCTCCCCATGTTGCGGGCCGTCGAGACATCGATCGCCATGGGCAACGCCATGGATGTCGTCAAGGCGCAGGCAGATTACGTGACCGATTCCGCCGCGCACGACGGCGTGGCTACCGGCCTGGCACACTTCGGTTTGATTTAGCGCGGGTTCATAGGGCATGTCCCGGACCTCGAGGGGCTCGGATGCCGTGCGCGTTGAGGCTCCACGAATTTAGTAATACTATATTAGTGATGATATAGGTCGAGAGCGCCCATAGGTTCTAGGTCAAATGCGTGTCGGCACGCATCTTCCTCAACGCCTTGCGGTGGGTGCGGACCTGCGTGGCAGAGACATCCAAACGGTTTCCGTTTGGAATGACGAAAAGGCGCGCTGGGTCATCATTCACGCCATGCCGGCCACGCAGAACGTCCTTCGAGAGCTCGGCATGATAGGGGGAAGACGATGAGGCCGTTCCATACAGAAGATGGGTCACTTGTGACCGAAGACATGCTGATCGAGGCTGCGGAACAACGGGACAAGGGTGAAGTCCCCGGCTCGGCCGGGGTTGTTCGTCCCGGTCGGCCGCGGTTGGCAAATGAGCCGACGGCAACCATGTCTTTCAAGCTCCCTCAATCGCTCGTGTCGTACGTGAAACGTGCCGCCAGGACGACGGATCAATCTACGTCGAAATTCATACGCGACGCCGTGGTGGAGAAGGCCCAAAGGGTCCTTTCTTCTCGCTAGCCTCTGTTAGACCTCCCTGGATACGGGGTCCGCGCGAGCGGGCGCGCCGAAGGGGTGTCCCCGGCGTGCAGAAGTGCATGCGGAAAGTACGTCCCCGATATGCACCCGCGGCGCCTTCCCGCAAAAACCGTCGCAACGCCAGACATGGGTTGGAACGAACCCGTCCCCAACCAACCAGGCTGACCGCCTGGCCTAAGCCCCCGTTCATTCATGAAAGAGCGGGTGCCATTTTGACGTTTGCCCAGGATTCGATTGTTCGACACCTCGCTTATTCATGAATGAACGAGCCGGTAGAGGCTTAAAGCATATCGCCATCACGCGAGCGGCCCCGCGCATCCATGAGATGCACGGGGCCGCTTCAGGTGCTATGAGGGTGCCGGTTACTCCAGCTCGAAGGCACCGGTGTACAGCTGGTAGTACGTGCCGCGCTTGGCGATCAGCTCGTCGTGGCTGCCGCGCTCGATGATGCGGCCGTGGTCGAGCACGATGATCGCGTCGGAGTTGCGGACGGTCGACAGACGGTGCGCGATCACGAACGTGGTGCGCCCGTTCATCAGGGCGTCCATGCCGCGCTGCACGATGGCTTCGGTGCGCGTGTCGATGCTCGAGGTTGCCTCGTCCAGGATCATGACGGGCGGGTCGGCAACGGCGGCGCGGGAGATCGAGAGCAGCTGGCGCTGGCCCTGGGACAGGTTGGAGCCGTTGTCGGTCAGCATCGTGTTGTAGCCCTCGGGCAGGCGCTCGATGAAGCCGTGCGCGCCCGCGAGCTTGGCCGCGGCGATGCACTCCTCGTCCGTGGCGTCCAGGCGGCCGTAGCGGATGTTGTCCATGACGGTGCCGGTGAACAGGTTCACGTCCTGCAGCACCATGCCGAGCGAGCGGCGCAGATCGTTCTTCTTGATCTTGTTGATGTTGATGCCGTCGTAGCGGATCTTGCCGTCGGCGATGTCGTAGAAGCGGTTGATGAGGTTCGTGATGGTGGTCTTGCCGGCACCGGTGGCGCCCACGAAGGCGATCTTCTGGCCAGGCTTCGCCCACACGCTCACGTCATGCAGCACGGTGTGGCCGGGCTTGTAGCCGAAGTCGACGTGGGACAGGCGCACGTCGCCCTCGAGCGGCACGAGCTCGACGGTGCCGTCGTGATGCGGGTGCTTCCAGGCCCAGCGGCCGGTGTGCTTGCCCGTCTCGACCTCCACGAGCTGGCCGTTCTCCATTTTCGTGTTCACGAGCGTGACGTAGCCCTCGTCGTGCTCAGGCTCCTCGTCCATGAGCTCGAAGATGCGCTCGGCGCCTGCGAGACCCATGACTACAGCGTTGATCTGCTGGGAGATCTGGCCGATCTGGCCGGCGAACTGCTTGGTCATGTTGAGGAACGGCACGGTGACGGCAACGGAGAAGGCCAGGCCGGACACGGACACGTTGGGCGTGCCGAAGGCGATGAAGATACCGCCGGCGAGCGCCACGATGACATACATCAGGTTGCCCAGGTTCATGAGGATGGGGCCCAGGGTGTTGGTGTACATGTTGGCGGCGCGGGCGGCACGGAAGAGCTTCTCGTTGCGGACGTCGAAGTCCTCCTGCGCGGCGTCCTCGTGGCAGAAGACCTTAACGACGCGCTGGCCGTTCATGATCTCCTCGACATGACCCTCGACCACCGAGATCTCATGCTGCTGCGCCACGAAGTTGCGGGCGGAGCGGCCGCCGAGCTGCTTGGTCATGTAGGCCATGAAGCACACGCCCAGGATGACGACGAGCGCCATCCACACGCTGTAGTACACCATGACGCAGATCACCGAGCAGCAGGTGATGACTGTCAGGCAGATGTTGGGCATGGACTGCGAGATCATCTGGCGCAGGGTGTCGATATCGTTGGTGTAGTAGCTCATGATATCGCCGCGCTGGTGCTGGTCGAAGTAGCTGATCGGCAGATCCTGCATGTGGTCGAACAGCATCTCGCGGAACTTCTCGAGCGAACCCTGGGTGATGATGGCCATGAGGCGCGTCTGGGTGAAGTTCGCGGCGAGCGTGACGGCGTACACGCAGATGAGCGTCAGCGTGAGGGTGGTGATGCTGCCGGACACCGATGCCCAGTCGCCCGACTCCCACGTGGCGGTCACGATCTCGAGCGCGCGCTGGATGAAGGTGGCAGGCATGGCGGACAGGATGGCCTGGACCACGATGCACACGACCACGATGGGCAAAAGCTTGGGATAGAACGTGAACAGGGTGCGGATGAGGCGGCCGAGCGTCTTCCCGCGCCCGCCGCGTGCGGGCGCTGCGGGCGCCTGGCGGCCGGCGACGTTCTGGCGGCTGGCCTCGTATTGCTTCTTGGCATCGCTGTTAATGCTCATCGGCGACACCTCCTTTCGCGGTTTCGGCTTGCGTGGCGGGATCCTTTTGCGCCGAGGCGTCGTCGTGGACGGCTGCGGCCTCGGTATCCTCGTCGTTGGTGCGGTTCTGGGACTCGTACGTGTCGCGGTAGATGTCGCAGGTCTGCATGAGCTCGTCGTGCGTGCCCAGACCCACGATATGACCGTTGTCGAGCACCAGGATGCGGTCGGCGTGCTCGACGGAGCTCGTGCGCTGCGCGATGATGATCTTGGTGGTCTCGGGCAGGTACTGCGCCAGGCCCTCGCGGATGAGCGCGTCGGTCTTGGTGTCGACGGCGCTCGTGGAGTCGTCGAGAATCAGGACCTTCGGGCGCTTCAGCAGGGCGCGCGCGATGCACAGGCGCTGCTTCTGGCCGCCGGATACGTTGGTGCCGCCCTGCTCGATGTAGGTGTCGTACTTCTGCGGGAAGCCCTGGATGAACTCGTCCGCCTGGGCGAGCTTGCAGACCTCGACGAGCTCGTCATAGCTGGCGTTCGGGTCGCCCCAGCGCAGGTTCTCCTTGATGGTGCCGGAGAACAGCACGTTTTTCTGGAGCACCACGGCCACGTTGTTGCGCAGGTACTCGAGGTCGTAGTCGCGCACGTCCACGCCGCCGACCTTCACGGAGCCCTCGGTCACGTCGTACAGACGGCTGATGAGGTTCACGAGCGAGGTCTTGGCCGATCCGGTGCCGCCCATGATGCCCAGGGTCTCGCCGCTCTTGATGTGCAGGTCGATCTCGGCGAGCGCGCGGTGCTCGGCCTTCTCGGAATACTTGAAGGTAACGTTATCGAAGTCGATGGAGCCGTCGCGCATGAAGGTGATGGGGTGCTCCGGGTTCTTGATGGTGGGCTCGGTCTCGATGACCTCGACGATGCGCTCGGCCGACTCCTGCGCCATGGTGATCATGGCGAACACCATGGACACCATCATGAGTGCCATGAGGATCATGAAGCCGTAGGTGGTCAGCGCGGAGAACTGGCCCACGTTGAGCGTGGTGCCACGGCTGGAGATGATGAGGTAGGAGCCGAACTGGATGATGATCGTGAACACCGTGAAGACGGCGAGGTTCATCATCGGCGCGTTGAAGGCGAGGATCTTCTCGGCGCGCGTGAAGTCGGCGCACACGTCCTGGGCGGCACGGCCGAACTTCTGCTTCTCGTAGTCCTGGCGCACGTAGCTCTTGACGTCACGCATGCCGGTGACGTTCTCCTCAATGGACTCGTTGAGCGCGTCGTACTTGTGGAACACCGAGCGGAAGATGGGGTGCACCGTGCGGATGACCTTGTAGAGGCCGAAGCCCAGGATGGGCACCACGACGACGAACACGATGGCCATGGGGCCGCCCATGATGAAGGCCATGATGATGCCGCAGATGAGGATGAGCGGGCAGCGGATGGCGGTGCGGATGATCATCATGTAGGCCAGCTGCACGTTGGTGATGTCCGTGGTGAGGCGCGTCACCAGCGAGGAACTGGAGAACTGGTCGATGTTGGCGAAGCTGAAGCGCTGGACGGCGGCGAACACGTCGTGGCGCAGGTTCTTGGCAAAGCCGCAGCTCGCCTCAGAGCAGGTGAGGCCGGCGCCGATGCCGAAGCACAGCGACGCGAGCGCCATGGCGACGAGGATGCCGGCGAAAGGCAGCATCTCGGACACGGTGGCGCCTTGCTGGATGGTGTTGATGAGCTGGGCGGTCACGAAGGGGATGGCGACCTCCATCACCACCTCGCCCGTCACGATGATGGGGGTGGCGATAGCCGCTTTCTTGTATTCGCGGATGCTCCCCATGAGCGTTTTAATCATTCAATCCCTCCCAATGCGAACGAATGGTGTCGAGCATGACGACGAGCTGCTCCTGTTCCTCGGTGGTCAGGCAGGAAAACGCCCGCTGTCTGAAGCGCAGGCGTCGCTCCTGCTCGAGCGCCGCCTCCTCGGTGCCCTTTTGGGTCAGGCGGATGAAAAGCTGGCGGCGGTCCTCCGGGTTGCGCGTTCGCTCGATAAGGCCCGCGTTTTCGATCTTGGCGAGAATCTCGGACAGCGAGCCGGGCTTGAGGTCGAAAAACGCACCGAGCTCCTGTTGAGACATCTGGCCGTCGTTTTTGGCCAGAAGGCAGATGATGGCCGCTCGCCCAGACCTTCCCCCGCTATGAAAATGCAGGTAATGGCCACAATATCCGAGATTCCACAGCAGTCGGCGAGCACGCGCCTCTTCGGGCGTGTCGTTGGGCTGTGGAGCATCCGGCGCGGTGCACGCAGGACGTGTCGCCGGATCGCTATCGGCGGTATCGCACATGCAGATCTCCTTTCCCCTTATCGATTTTTCAAGTTGGACTCAAGAAGGGTACTACCGTGAATCTACAAGTCAAGGTACCGAATAATTAGGTGAACGAATTATTCATGTTTCTGACGAATTTGCCTCCCTGCGCGAGGGTCGGACCCCTTGCGCAGGGAGGCGCGAAAGCAATGAATCTGCTGTTTTTCAGTCGAGCGCGGCGAGGAGCGCGGTGCAGCCGTCGAGGACGTCGCGGTAGGTGGCGTCGAAGTTGCCGGTGTACCAGGGATCGGCGACATCGCCGGGGCGATCGGTCCAGTCGAGCAGCCGGCTCACCTTGCCGTCGGGGTCGCTCTTGAGGATGCGCTTGAGCCCGCGCCGGTTTTCCCCATCCATATATATGATGTGATCCCACCGGTCGTACTCGCTGGGCGAGATGATCCGCGCGCGGTGCGGGACAAGCGGTATGCCCATCTCGCGCAGCTTGGTCTCAGTGCCCCAGTGCGGCGGGTTGCCGATCTCTTCATAGCTGGTGGCGGCGGAGTCGATATCGAATTCCCGCTCGCGGCCCGCACGGCGCACAAGCTCGGCCATAACCGATTGGGCCATCGTCGACCGGCAGATGTTGCCGTGGCAGATGAACAGGATTCTATGCATGGCCGCTCCTTTGTATAGCAACTCGTTGAGGACGGGTACATTTTGACAGGTTTTGGACGGACGCGTCGTTTGGAGGCGACGGGGGTCCATTCTGCGCCGGGCGCCCCCGACCGTCTGTGCGGCGTGGTATCGTTGTTGAACCGATTGTTGAGCAGGAAGGAGAAGGCGAGATGATCTGCCCGACCTGTCATGCTGAGATATCCGACGATGCGTTATTCTGCAGCTCATGCGGGACCAAGATCGAGCCGGTCGGCGCGGCCGCCTCGGCTGCCGTCTGCCCGCAGTGCGGGGCGGAGCTTGCTCCCGGCGCGCTGTTCTGCTCGCATTGCGGCGCGTCCGTCGCGCCGGCCGGCGTGCCGGCGGCCGTGCCCATGGTCGACGATGCGGCGCAGGCCGCTGCCGCGCTGTGGGGCGACGGCCAGGGCGCGACTCCCACGCGCCGGGCGCTCGTCTGCCCTTCTTGCGGAGCGCCCGTCAGCCCTACCGACCCGTACTGCCCCGCTTGCGGCGTGCGTCTGCTCGGGTCACGCGCGGGGTCTCCCCAATCCGCGCCGAGCGCGCAGCCGTCCGCCGACACGACGATGGTCGACATTGCTCGCGAGGCGGTCGCCCCCGCCGACCCGCGCCTGCGCTCGGGATCGACCGGGCCCATGCCGCGCGTCGCCGTTCCCGCGCCGTCCGCTGCCCCGTCGCATGACGATGGCGAGAAGCCGCGCCGGAATGTCGGAAAGACCGTCGGCATCGTCGTCGGGGTCATCGCGGTGGCGGCCCTTGCCGGGGGAGGCCTGTGGTACGCGCTCGATGCGCAGCGCCAGCAGGATGAGGCGACCCAGCAGGCGGAGCAGGCCACACAGGCGCTCCACAGCGTGACGATCGCGGTGGCGGCCGAGGGGTGGAACACCGACGAGGGCGCCTCGCGCCTGCCGGTCCGCGTCGTGGGCACCAACTCCACGGGCGAAGCCGTCGACGAGACACAGTACGTCACGACGGCGGGCACCGGCCTGATGCTGCGCCAGGGTTCCTACCAGCTGTCCGTTGCCGGCTCGCCCATCGCTGCCGACGGCACCATCTACACGGTTCCCGACACGGTGCTCGACATCACGGTGGCGACCGATAACCCGGGCGACGCCGTCGACGTCACATCGCAGGGCTCCTTCACCCTGACGCCCATCGATGCGCTCGAGGTGACCGACGATCAGATCCTGGCCGCCGCCCAGCTCGCCGCCGCCGATACGGCGGACGGCCATGCCGACGCCGACACCCTGCGCGCCGCCGCCGTCCAGCGCCGCGAGGACGCGGCTGCGGCCAAGCAGGAGCAGCAGGAGCAGGAGTCTTACGATTCCCGCCACGTGGTCGCCGACTCCTACGAGTTCTATATGCCCTCGTATTGGGACGGACGCGTGACCGTGCAGGTCGATGGCGACCATGTCTCGGTGTGCTCGGCGAAATACCCAGATCTCGAGCTTTTCAACGTGACCGTTCAGCGCGGCACCACGCAAGCGGTGGGCGATGTGGGCTATGCCTGCCTGGGAGATGTCGCCCTCGGCGACGGAACCTACGCGTCCGTGTGGGCGCACCGCTGGGGCTGGTTGATCGGATATGCCTACATGACCAACTCGACGGATCCGAACGACTACTACACGATGGACGAGGCGGAGGAGATCGTCGATCTGCAGACCGGTGGAAACGTCACGTACGAGTCCATCCGCGATGAGATGGTCGCAAACGACGGAAACTCGGACCTGGTATTCGTGACCGATGACTATCTGTACGCCTGCATCGTGGAAAGCCTGCAGCCGCTTGAGTAGCGCATAGGAAGACGGGGGCTTACGCCCCCGTCTTCCTATGCCGACGCGGCCGCCTTTTCTCGCGCGTCGACGCGCTTGAGCGCCTCGATGGCGCACTCGAGCATCCCCGGGTCCGCCTTGCGCGTGGTGAGGCGCTGCATCTGCAGGCCCGGCCACAGGGCGATTTTGACGAGCGGGTTGTCCGGGTGCGATCCCGCCCACTTCACGGTGACCTCGTACGAGACACCGGCGACGATGGGCAGCAGGATCAGGCGCGAGCCCATGACGAACAGGGTGCGCGCGATGCCGGAGAGGCCCAGCGCCTCGGCCCAGGCTCCCACGGGCACCACGGCGTGCAGGATCAGCGCGATGCCGACGGTCATGACCAGAAAGGCCGTGCCGCAGCGCACGTGCAGGCGCGAGAACCGCGCGGCGTTCTCCGGCGTGAGCGGCAGCCCGTGCTCAAAGCAGTGGATCGACTGGTGCTCGGCGCCGTGATAGCCGTACATGCGGGCCATGTCGGGGATGAGGCCGACGCCGCCCACGTAGGCGACGAGCACGACCATGCGCAGCAGCGCCTCCACGAGGCTCCAGACCAAAGAGTTACCGCTGTTGAGCTCGCCGACGACCAGGTTGGTTATCAGCAGGGGGAGCAGGATGAACAGGGCGATGCCGATCAGAACGCCGATGCAGGCGGAGACGGCCATCGCGATGCCCATCACGCCGCCCTTCTCCTCGGTATCGCTCTGTTCGTGTTCGGGGGAATCAGACGGAGCGTCTTCCTGCTCCTCGTCCTCTTCGTCGATGAAAACGTGCTCGGAGGCGATGTCGAGCGCGCGGTAGGCAAGCACCATGGATTCGGCGAACGACACGCACCCGCGCACGATGGGCCAGCGGAACCACGCCGGGCGCGACGACGCGTCGGGAAGGTCGTGCTCCTCGACATAGATGCTGCCGTCCTCGCAGCGCACCGCGACTGCCCAATTGAGCTTGCCGCGCATCATGACGCCTTCAAGCGTTGCCGAGCCTCCGATATGCGTACAGAACAGCTCGCCTTCCTCGGCGATGTCCGTGTGCTTTGCTGTCATGCGATCCTCCGGATCTTCGAGATTTCACGCGCATAAGCTTAGCGCGAAGGGTGCTGCGCTGCGGCCCCGCACCGGTATCTTTCGATTTCCCATACCTTGGGGCCGCTTCCGTGGCGAACGCCTGCGGGACCGGGTTGCGTCGGCGCTGCGGGCCGGATGTGGCTAAAAAGTTCCGTTTTGCTGTTGGGCGGAAGGAGCGGAGTCTGTCGTTTTGGCCGAGTTATCCGAATTAGCTGCATATTGGGCGGGCCCGACGCTCCCGGATGCCTTCATCGGGGCCCAGCACGGGGTCATCCGGTGCCCAAGGGCGGGCTTGGGCCCGCTTGCGCGGGGCCCGGCAACAGCAAAACAGAACTTTTTAGCCACTTTCGCGAGAGGCCCGTGTCGACCTCTGCGCGGTATAGTGGAATCTAGGGCGCATCGGCGTGATGTCGAGCCCGGATGGCGACGTTTGCTAAGGAGTTCCCATGTCCACCATGACAACCATCTCTCGCGACGGACTGACGGCACGTATCGACAGCATGGGCGCCCAGCTGTGCAGCCTGGCGCTCGACGGACGCGAGTACCTGTGGCAGGCGGATCCCGCATTTTGGGGCAAGCATGCCCCGGTGCTGTTCCCCATCGTGGGCAATCTGCGCGCAGACGCAGCGACGTCGGCCGCCGGCCCGTGCTTCATGGCGCGTCACGGTCTCGCGCGCATCTATGAGCATGAGCTCGTGGATGTTTCCGAGGATGGGTCGTCGGTTACCTACGAGTTCTCGAGTTCGGACGAGACCCTCAAGGCCTACCCCTATCGGTTCAAGCTCAATATGACGTACGCGCTGACCGGCCCCGCGTCGCTGACGCAGACGTTCGCCGTCACCAACACAGGCGATGTCGACCTGCCGTTTTCGGTGGGAGGCCACCCTGCGTTCAACATCCCCGTGCCCGATGCGGGCGATGAGGCGTTCGAGGATTACGAGTTCCGTTTCGCCGAGCCCTGGACGGCCAAGTGCCCCAAGATCCTTGGCGGTGGACTCGCCGATCCCGAGGACACGTTCACGCCGGTCGAGGATGCCGATACGCTTGCGCTGTCCCGCGACTGCTTCGCCTATGACACGATGATCTTCGATCATGTGCCGGGCAACACCGTCACGCTTGTGGGCACCAAGTCGGGTCGCGGCATCCGCGTCGATTTCCCGGGCTTTGATTTCCTGGGCGTCTGGTCCGCGCCGGGGGCGCCGTTCGTGGCGCTCGAGCCCTGGACGGGGCATGCGACCTACACGACCGAGGACGACGTGCTCGAGCACAAGGAGAACATCACGATCCTCGAGGCGGGCAAAGCGGACGTGCGCGCCTTCACCATCACGTTGCTGTAGGGCGGGCGCGGCAGGTTTTCGGGTGGCAAGACGGGGCCAAGCCTTCAGTTTTCGGCCCATAATTGAGTTACGTGCATGTTTCCTTGCAAAATGGGGTGGTTTTCTGCATACGCCCGCGGTATCCTGCCACATTGTGCGCGTAACTTTCTCGCATTAAGTTGCAAGGGGGAGGGGAATGGGTCCCCTCCGGTTGCGTCGCACGGAAGGGGTCATAGACAAAAACTTTTGGAAGGGAAACCATCATGACCAAGAATTCCTTTGCAAACATGCAACCTGGGCAGTGCTCTCGTCGCGATTTCCTCAAGCTCTCTGGGCTTACGGCGTTCAGCGTGGGAGGCATGATGTTCCTTTCCGGATGCGGCCCCGCCGCACAGGATTCGGGCACCGATAGCACGGATGCCGGTTCCGCTGCGGATGATTCCACGTCTGGTTCCGGTACGCTCGGCGATGGCACCACGCTGCGCGTCGGTATGGAGGCCGCCTACGCCCCCTACAACTGGCAGGTCTCCGAGGCCTCCGATTACACCATTCCCATCGACAACGTTGATGGCGCCTACGCCGACGGCTACGACGTGCAGGTCGCCAAGATCATCGCCGAGGGCCTGGGCATGGAACCCGTCGCGGTGAAGCTTGACTTCGCCGCCCTCATCGACTCGCTCAACAACGGCCAGATCGACATCGTGTGCGCCGGCATGTCCGTGACGCCCGAGCGCCAGGATTCCGCCGATTTCTCCGACTCCTATGTCGACGACGACATCGTGATGATCACCAAGAAGGACTCGGCCTACGCGGGCGCCACCACGTTTGCCGATCTCGAGGGTGCCTCCATCATGGGCCAGGCGGCAACGATGTACGACACCGTCATCGATCAGATCGCCGAAGTCGCTGAGGTCAACCACATGACCCCGGCCGAGACCGTGCCCCTGGTTGTCGAGAGCCTGTCCTCCGGTACGAGCGACATCATCACCTACTCTATGCTGTCCGTGCCCAAGCTGCTCGAGACCTACCCTGATTTCGTCGAGCTCGAGATGACCGACAAGTTTGAGGACTCCGTCATGCCCGACAACGCGGCCATCGCCAAGGGCCAGGACGACATCCTAGAGCAGATCAACGAGATCATCTCCGGCATTTCCGACGAGGATCGCCAGACGATGTGGAACGAGTGCATGGACCGTCAGCCTGCGTAACGCCGACGCATCTACATGCGATTTCGTGTTTGAAGGGGACGTGCGCCCAGGCCTTGCGGCCGGCGCACGTCCCGTGCCTGTATTAAGAAGACCGAAGGAGAACCTATGAGTTCCGCTCCCACACGTGAGCAGGACGTGCCGAGACGGCGCGGGCGTATCGCGTCGTTTGTGCTCGATGACCACCGTTATGTGCTGTTGGGCACGAGCGCGGTGGCCTTTATCGGCATGCTGCTCTCAAGCTCGTCGCGCCCCGCGATGAGCTTCATGTCCCAGGCGTACGCTGTCGAGCTGGTCATGTACTACCTGTTGGTCGCCTGGCTCGTCATCAGCGCGGTGGCGCTGGTGTTTAAGCTTGCCAAGTGGCGTACCTACGCCGAGACCTCGCCGTTCACCAAGCCCGCTGCTCGCCGTGTGCTGCGCTATGCATCTTACGTGGTGTGGGCCATCGTGCTGGTGCTGGCCGTGGACCGTATCGTCATGGGCGTGGCGTCCGCATGGATGGTCGCCGTCAGCGCGACCAAACGTCCCTCTGAGAACATGCTCGAGAGCATGTGCTACATCCTGTGGAACGGGCGCGACACGTTCATCACCGGCTTGGTGACCACGATCGAGCTCGCGGTGTTCGGCACCGTGATCGCTTTCTTCCTGGCATTGTTGCTGGTGTTCTGTCGTATCCAGACCATCGATCGCCCGGACAACGATTTCATCCGCTTCTGGAAGAGGATCGGCAGCGGTTTCGCAAAGGTCTATAGCACCGTTGTTCGCGGAACGCCCATGATGGTCCAGGCTATGATCATCTACTACGGCGTGTTCGGCATTCTGCGCGGCACCAATCTCACCACGACTGAGATCAACGCCATCTGGTCGACGTTCTTTGCCGGTCTGGTGACCATCACGCTCAACTCCACTGCCTACATGATGGAGGTGCTGCGCGGTGGTATCGAGTCGGTCGATGCGGGTCAGACCGAGGCCGCGCGTTCGCTCGGTCTCTCGCAGTGGCAGGCCATGCGCAAGGTCGTGTTTCCCCAAGGCATCAAATACGCCATTCCGGGTCTGTCCAACGAGCTGATCATCAACATCAAGGACTCGTCGGTTCTGTCGGTCATCGGCACGTTTGACCTGATGTTCGCGAACACCACCGTGTCCGGTATTTACTACCAGCAGCTGCACTCAAGCCTCATCGTCGCCGTGGTGTATCTCATTCTCACCATGGTGGCCACGTGGCTTCTGGGCAAGCTCGCCCGTCGTCTCGATGTGAAACCCCAGGCGCTGGGCGGTACGTCCGATCAGCCGGTCAAGGTGGAGGAGTAAATCATGGCTATGAATACCGCAACCTCTGCCGAGCCCATGGTCCGCATCGAGGGCCTGCGCAAGTCCTTCGGCAACCTCGAGGTTCTGCGCGACATCAACCTCGCCGTCATGCCCGGCGAGGTCGTGACGATCATCGGCGCATCCGGTTCCGGCAAGTCGACGCTGTTGCGCTGCATCAACCTGCTCGAGACGCCCGACGCGGGTCACGTGTGGTTCCACGGGGCCGATCTCGCCGCCGAGCACGTGGACGTCAACCGCCTGCGCGAGAAGATCGGCATGGTGTTCCAGGGCTTCAACCTGTTCAACAACATGAACGTGCTGGATAACTGCACGCTTGCCCCCGTCACGCTCAAGAAGATGAAGAAGCCCGAGGCCGAGCAGGTCGCCATGAGGCATCTGGAGGCCGTGGGGTTGGCGAACTTCGCCAAAGCCGATGTCAACAACCTTTCCGGCGGTCAGAAGCAGCGCGTGGCGATCGCCCGCGCGCTGTGCATGCAGCCCGACCTGATGCTCTTCGACGAGCCCACGTCCGCACTCGACCCTGAGATCGTGGGCGAGGTGCTCGAGGTCATGCGCGGCCTGGCGCGCGACGGCATGACGATGGTCGTGGTGACGCACGAGATGCAGTTCGCCAAGACCGTGTCCGACCGCGTCGTGTTCATGGACAAGGGCATCATCGCGGAGGAGGGCTCGCCTGCCGAGATCTTCGGTTCGCCCAAGCATCCGCGCACCCGCGAGTTCCTTGCGCGCTACCTGGATGACAAGTCAGACGAGTAGGAGCGCGGCTACAGCTGTCATCTGCGGGCCGAGGGGATATTCCCCTCGGCCCTTTTTAAACTCAGAAAAACTCAGAATTCTGAGTTTTTCTGAGTTAGTTGTGAGATAGTCGAGCATTTCCATGAAAGGGCGTCGAGTGCGCAGCCGTCGCACCGCGTGTTTGCTGTGGACGTTTTGCGCAGGTGGGGCGTGCTGTGGGCTCGTTTGGGGCGCGCGTGCTTGCCTGTGCGGGAACGCTGGGTATGATAGAAGGCCGAGAGAAAGAGGTTCGCGCGTGTTTATCAAGTTCGACAAGTTCTAGCTACATTCGCAGCTGTGCGGTCCCTGACCGCTGCCGCCCCGTGCGGGGCATCGTTTCACGTCGAACCATGCAGGGCGAGGACGCCCTCAGGAAAAGGAGAATCCATGCGCGACAAGCTGGAAAAACTCATCGCTGCCTACGAGGAGCTCGAGAAGAAGCTCGCCGACCCCTCGGTCGCTGCCAACATCAAGGAGTACACCCGCCTCAACAAGGAGTATGCGCACCAGACCCCGTTGGTGACGGCGGCGCGCGAGTACCTGGCGGCGCTCGATGACATCGAGATCGCCAAGGAGATGCTGCACGACACGTCCGATCCGGACGAGAAGGCCATGCTCCAGGAGGACATCAGCGGCAACGAGGCCAAGCTTCCCCAGCTCGAGGAAGATATCAAGTTCATGCTGATCCCGGGCGACCCCAACGACGAGAAGAACACCATCGTCGAGATTCGGTCGGCCGCCGGCGGCGACGAGGCCGCCATCTTCGCGGGCGATCTGTTCAAGATGTACCAGCGCTTCTGCGAGAGCCAGAAGTGGAAGCTCGAGGTGCTCGATTCCAGTCCGAGCGACGCGGGCGGCTTCAAATCCATCGAGTTCAAGGTGTCTGGCGACAAGGTCTACTCGGTCATGAAGTACGAGTCGGGCGTGCACCGCGTTCAGCGCGTTCCCAAGACCGAGAGCCAGGGCCGCATCCAGACCTCCACGGCCACCGTCGCCGTGCTGCCCGAGGCCGATGAGATCGACATCCACATCGACCCGTCCGACCTGCGCGTCGACACGTACTGCGCTTCCGGCCCCGGCGGCCAGTGCGTGAACACCACGTACTCCGCGGTGCGCATCACGCATCTTCCGACCAACACCGTGGTCCAGTCCCAGGAGCAGCGCTCGCAGATCCAGAACCGCGAGGTCTGTATGCAGATGCTTCGCGCCCGCCTGTACGAGATGGAGCTCGAGAAGCAGCAGGCCGAGCTTGGCGCCGAGCGCCAGAGCCAGATCGGCCACGGCAACCGTTCGGAGAAGATCCGCACGTACAACCAGCCGCAGGACCGCGTGACCGACCACCGTATCGGTTTCAACTCCACGTACAACGGTGTGCTGCTGGGCGACCAGCTCGCCACCGTCATCGACGCGCTGGCGGCAGCCGATCGCGCCGAGAAGCTGGCGGAGGCCGTGGACTAAGGCAGCCGTTTCTAAAACGATGAAGCCGCGGGGCGGGAGGGTGCGCTATCCTCCCGCCCCGCGATGCGTTTTAGGCAGCTGTGGCTTTGTCGGGACTGGTGCGAAATGTATATTTCCACTGCAAAACTGCACAAAGTTGCATAAAAAGACGCTCTGAATAAAACCTATAGAGACAGTAGGTTGAGTTTGGTACGATTTTTGAGGCTCATTTCCCCACACGCGCCGCACCCATCAGTAATTCCGCAGGATCCAACTGGGCAAATGCTGAGGGGTGTACCGCCCATGGGCAAAGCTCATCGAAAAATCGCACCAAACTCGCTATACACGTTTTTCGGCGCGTTTGGAGATGGGTTGGTTGGGGACGGGTTCGTTCCAACCCATCCTATTGGGGTGGATTGCCTCCACCCATCCGACCGCCTCGGGCAACAGGCCCTCTTTGCATATGCGCTCTGTGGTTATCGCTTGCTTTTATGGTGGTCTTCTGGCCCCCTGTGCGACAATACGGAAAGCTTTATGTCGATTTCGTCTCACGGCAGATGAACCGTGGATTACCGGGACCGGAAAGGGACGACGCTATGCCGCTCAACAAGAATCCGCGCGTCAAGCGCGATGCCGCACCTGAGGGCCAGCCCACCAAGAGCCAGGCCAAGAAGAGCAAGAAGGAGACGCTTTCCAAGGGCGTGAAGATCCTGATCGTCGCCATCGGCTGCGCGGCGATGCTGCTGTCGGTCACCGCCATGGCGTGCTCGGGTGTCCTGAGCCAGATCACGGGCGACAACAGCGAGGACTACGAGCTCACCGGCGGCGTGGCCGCGACGGTCAGCGGCGTCAACATCACCGAGGACACCATCACCAAGCAGATCATGGCCGTGCGCAACGCCTACGGCTACGGCAGCGAGGGCAGCTGGGCCCAGTATCTGGTCGACGCCGGCCAGACGCCCGAGAGCTACCGCGAGCAGACCATCAACAGCTACGCCGAGCAGTATCTGCAGCAGCAGGCCATCAGCGAGAACGACATCACCGTCACCGACGAGGACATCGAGGAGGCGTGGCAGAACGCCGCGGCGTCCTACGGCGGCGAGGACGCGTTCATCGAGCAGCTGTCCAGCTACGGCTACACCGAGGATTCCTACAAGCAGAGCCTCTCGAACAGCCTTGCCCTCGACAAGCTGAAGGAGAAGGTGTGCCCGGTCGACGATCCGAGCGACCAGGACATCATCGACTACCTGAACGAGAACCTCGACACCTACAACGACGCACGTCGCTCCTCCAACCTGCTGGTGAGCGTGGCGTCCGACGCTACCGACGAGGAGAAGGCCGATGCCAAGGCGAAGGCCCAGGAGGCGCTCGACAAGATCAACTCCGGTGAGCTTTCGTTCGAGGATGCGGTCGAGCAGTACTCCGATGACTCCGGCTCCAAGGAGGACGGCGGCGACGTGGGTTGGGACAAGCTCACGAGCTTCGTGACGGAGTACCAGGACGCGCTGAGCGCCCTGTCGGTCGACCAGGTGAGTGGCATCGTCGAGAGCACCTACGGCTACCACATCATCAAATGCACCGGCTACTTCCATGTCGACAACGAGGTCACCTCGATCGACGAGGTGCCCGAGGAGATCCGCACCTACATCTCCAACATCGTGAAGACGCAGGCCGAGAGCTCCGCGTGGACCGAGTGGTGGAACAACTACAAGGAGCAGGCCGACATCCAGATCAACCCCATGCCCGAGAACGTTCCCTACAACGTGAGCCTGGACGGCGTCGAGCCCTCTAACGGCAGCGCCCAGTAGGACGGGGCATCGGAGATTCGGCTGCGCCGCCGCGGCCTTTTGGCCCAACCGCCGCGTCCGCGGGCGTGCGCATGTGATCGCGAAGAGGCTCGCCGAGACGGTCGAGGGTCCCCCGAACGGGGTCCTCGCCGTCTCGGCGAGCCGCAAGGATAAGGAGGACATATGACGAGCGAAGAGCTGCACGAGCAGATGATCGCGGCCATGAAGGCCAAGGACAAGACAAGGCTGTCCATCATCCGCCAGGTTATCGGCGAGGTGAAGAACATCGAGGTCAACGAGCGCCGCGATGCGACCGAGACGGACGTCGACAACATGATCAAGCGCCTCATCAAGCAGACGAACGAGACGCTGGAGATGTCGATCAAGGCCGCCAACAACCAGGAGCGTACCGATACGCTCACCGAGCAGGTCAAGATTCTCGAGAGCCTGCTGCCCGAGCAGGTGACGGGCGATGCGCTCATCGCCCTCATCGAGCAGACGATCGCCGAGCTGGGCGCTACGTCCAAGAAGGACATGGGCCGCGTGATGGGCGCGCTCACCAAGGCGACCGGGGGCAACTTCGACAAGCCGATGGCAGCCAAGGAGGTCGGCGCGCGCCTTATCTAGGTTCAGCGGCGTTATACATTCTTGGTAACCAAACTGTTTCGGGAAGCTGCCTGTAAATACTGCATTCAAGCGGTGTGTATAATGGAGCTCCAATAGGGTAAATCCTTTTTCACCATACCGGTGGACAATGGTTTTATTCAAAACCCTGCATGTTTCGCTTCGCGTCGCATGCGCTAACTTGAAAATCAACTCGTCGCGGACGCGTCGTACATCAAAGACGCGTCCCGCACGGAACGTACAGCACATGAGTCGAGCCGCCATGACCGCCCGCTCGCGCGGGTGGCGCATATGCTCCACGCGGTTTCGACTCGTTGAAGGAGGGGAACCGCGCCAATGGCCGACATGATCGAAATCCGTGGGCTGAACAAGTATTTCGGCGACCTTCATGTCCTGAAGGACATCAACCTCACCGTCAAGGAGGGCGAGAAGGTCGTTGTCATCGGGCCGTCCGGCTCGGGTAAGTCCACGCTCATCCGTTGCGTCGATTACCTCGAGGAGCCCACGAGCGGCCAGGTCATCATCGACGGCATCGAGCTCACCAAGAAGAACCACCTCGAGATGGCCCGCAAGTACTCGTCCATGGTGTTCCAGCAGTTCAACCTGTATCCGAACATGACGGTCCTCGGCAACCTCACGCTCGCCCCGATCAAGCTGCAGAAGAAGACCAAGGAAGAGGCGACGCGCACCGCCATGGCCGCGCTCGAGCGCGTCGGTTTGGCCGCAAAGGCCGGCGAGTACCCGCAGAACCTCTCCGGCGGCCAGCAGCAGCGCGTCGCCATCGCGCGCGCCATGTGCACCAAGCAGCCCATCATCCTGTTCGACGAGCCGACCTCCGCGCTCGACCCCGAGATGATTCAGGAAGTGCTCGACGTCATGATCGAGCTCGCCCAGGACAACATCACCATGATCTGCGTCACGCACGAGATGAATTTCGCCAAGCAGGTCGCCGACCGCGTGATCTTCATGGACGATGGCCAGATCCTGGAGGAGGGCACGCCCGAGCACTTCTTCACCAACCCGCAGAATCCCCGTTGCAAGGACTTCCTCAACAAGATTCTGCACTAGCGAGCCGGCGACGCTCGCCCTACCTGTAGCCCCCTGCGGCGGCTTACGTCGCAGATGGCGATATCCGTACCAGATGGAAGGGGTACCGATCATGAAGAACATCTCTCGTCGCAATTTCCTGCAGGTCTGCGGTCTCGGCATCGTGGCGGCGGCTGGCGCCAGCGCGCTTTCCGGCTGCGGTGGGGACTCCGGCTCCACCACGGGCGGCGGCAGCTCCACTGCCAGCGGCGACTCCAAGATCCAGACCATCAAGGATCGCGGCAAGCTCAACTGCGGCGTCAAGGCCGACGTTCTCGGCTACGGCTATCTGAACACCGAGACCAACGAGTACGAGGGTCTCGAGATCGACCTATGCTACCAGGTCGCCGCGGCGGTCCTGGGTGTTTCCTACGATGAGGCCAAGGCGCAGAAGCTCTGCGAGTTCACCACCGTGACCCCGAAGACCCGCGGCCCGCTTATCGACAATGACTCCCTCGACATCGTGTGCGCCACCTACACCATCACGCCCGAGCGCGAGGAGGACTGGGACTTCTCCACCTCCTACCGCACCGACTCCGTGGGCATCATGGTCATGAAGTCCTCCGGCATCGCCGAGATGGCCGACTTCGACGGCAAGATCATCGGCGTCTCCCAGGGTTCCACCACCAAGGACGCCATCCTCACCATGTTCGAGGAGAAGGAGATCGGCGCGACGCCCGAGTTCAAGGAGTACCCGGACTACCCGTCCATCAACTCCGCGCTCGAGTCCGGCAACATCGACGCCTTCGCCATGGACCGCTCCACGCTGAACACCTACATGAACGATCAGAAGGAGCTCGTCCAGCCCGACATCGAGTTCGGCACGCAGGATTACGGCATTGCCACCAAGAAGGGCTCCGACCTGTCCGACGTGGTCGAGAACACGGTCGTCGAGCTGCTCGACAACGGCTGGATGGATGAGGAGATTTCCACCTGGCTGGGCGCGAGCGCGTAACCGTAGCCTATAGCTGCATGCGGGGCGGACGCCGTATCAGGACGTCCGCCCCTGTGTTGTCTTCAGACAAGGCTGGTTCGCGGGGTCGCGCCCGCGCGGATTTCGCTGCGCACCGGCCTCATCTTGAGACAGATTGGAAAGGAGAGATATGCTCGAGGGTCTGCTAGACGCCAAGCGTTGGGAGATCACGTTGGCGGAGATGCCTGCGCTGTGGGAGGGCTTCGCCTTCACGCTGCAGGTCGTTGTCGCCGGCTTGCTGATCTCGCTTCTGCTCGGCTCCGTCCTGGGCGTCTTCTCGACGACGCACTCGCGTGTGCTGCGCGCCATCAGCCGCATCTACGTCGAGTTCTTCCAGAACACCCCGCTGCCGGTGCAGGTGTTCTTCTACTACATGGCCGGCCCGAGGCTGCTGCAGGCCATCACCGGCGCCGACTCGCCGGTCCGCCTGTCGGCCTTCGCCATCGGCGCGCTCGGCGTGGGCCTCTATCACGCGGCCTACATCTCCGAGGTCATCCGCACGGGCATCGAGTCGGTGCCGCGCGGCCAGATGGAGGCGGCGCTGTCGCAGGGCTTCACCCGCCCGCAGGCCTACGCCTACATCATCCTGCCGCAGACGTTCAAGGTCATCCTGCCCCCGCTGTGCAACCAGGCGCTGAACCTGGTCAAGAACACCTCGGTGCTCGCGCTCATCGCCGGCGGCGACCTCATGTACAACGCGGACAACTTCGTGTCGACCTACGGCTACCTGCAGGGTTACATCATGGCCTGCGTGCTGTACTTCCTCATCTGCTTCCCGCTGGCGTTGCTCGTCCAGTTCCTGGAGCGCCGCTCCAAGCGCCGTCCGCGCGCCAAGAACATCCCGGGCATCACCCCTGCCCCCGAGCCCGCGAAGGAGGCGTAGCGCATGGAGATCTTTACCCAAGCCAACGTCACGTTCATGCTGATGGGCTTCGTGAGGACCATCGAGATCTCGGTTCTCGCCATCATCTTCTCGGTCATCTTGGGCACGGTGCTCGCGCTCGCCAAGCAGTTCTGCACGGGCAAGCTCGCCATCTTCAAGTGGCTCGTGAGCGCCTACATCGAGCTGTTCCGCTGCACGCCGAACCTGCTGTGGATCCTGTTCATCTACTTCACGGTCAAGGGCGATGACATCTTCATCTCGGTGCTCGCCTTCACGATCTTCACGTCGGCGGTCATGGCCGAGATAATCCGCGGCGGCCTGAACTCCATCCCCAAGAGCCAGTTCGAGGCGGCGCGCTCCCAGGGCTTCGGCTTCTTTGCGAGCATGCGCCTCATCATCCTGCCGCAGACGTTCAAGACGATTATCCCCGCGCTGTTCAGCCAGTGCACGACGGTCATCAAGGACTCCTCGTACCTGGCCGGCATCAACGTGGCCGAGTTCATGTTCCAGTCCAAGGTGGTCATGGGCTACACGACCAACCTCGACCAGGTGCTGCTCGTGTACGGTTTCGTGTTCGCGCTATACTTCATCTTGAACTTCGGCATCTCGCTGATCGTGCGCGCCTACCAGCGTCGCGTGGTCGCCGCGTAGCGAACGAGCCGCCGGGGCGCACGCCTCCGGCAGATTGGACGGCCTCCCATGGCACTTGCGAACAAGAAATCGGTGGATGTGACCAAGCTCTACGCGCAGGACATGTACGCCAACGACGCCCTCGGCGCGCCGACCGAGACGAGCGATCCGGAGTACCCCGTGGTGATCACCATCGCGCGCGAGTACGGCACCGATGCGCACGAGATCGGCATCGCGCTGCAGGAGCGCCTCGGCATCCCGCTGTACGACAACGAGCTGCTCATCCGCGCCGCCCGCCGCTCGGACACGGTGGTCGACAAGGTCGCGTCCTACGACGAGATGGTCGCGGCGGAGATGATGACGTTTCTGCCGGACCGCTTCGACTCGCGCACCACGGCCGACAAGCTGTTCGAGAACCTGAAGCAGGTCATCTTGGACGTGGGCTCCAGCGAGTCGTGCATCATCATCGGCCGCCTGTCCGACTACATCCTGCGCGACAACCCGAACCTCATCACGGTGTACGTGACCGCGCCGCTCTCCGAGCGCGTGGAGATCGTGCAGCGCCGCCGCGGCCTGACCGAGGCCAAGGCTGTGAAACTCATCAAGAAGATGCAGCGCAACCGCGAGCTGTTCTACAAGCGCTACTCTGCGGGCAAGCGCAAGCTGCGCCAGGGCAAGGACCTCGTCATCAACCGCGCCCTGTTCGGCGTGGAGGGCTGCTGCGAGATCATCGCCACGGCCTACGAGCTCAAGATGCGCGAGCTCGGTCGCATGTAGTCCGGGAGGGGCGAACTTTTGGGGACAGTCCCTTTTTGTTCACGGCGGCGCAGCTGCGCCGCCGTGAACAAAAAGGGACTGTCCCCAAAAGTTCGCCCCAAAATCAGGCCATGAGGCGCACGACCAAGATGGCCACCTGCGGCATGAGCGCCGACGCGTAGATGACGCGGCAGATCTGCAGCACGGCGATCTTGGCCAGGTCTGCCCCCAGGTCGCCGGCGATGAGCGCCATATCGCTCGCGCCGCCCGGCGATGAGGCGAACAGGGCGCTTTTCATATCGAGCATGCCGGTCTTGGTCGCGATCTTCGAAAACGTGAAGTTCACGATCATGTACATTGCCATCATGATGATGACCGGGCCGACGATGGTGTTGAGGTGCGAAATGGTCTCGGGCGTGACCGATGAGCCCACGAGACTGCCGGCGAGCACCTGTGCAATGCGCTTGATGGTCATGGGCATCGCGCAGGCATCGGTGAAGATGTTGAGCGCAGCGACCACGATCAGCGAGCAGACAAGCGAGCCCGCGGGGATTCCGCTCGCATAGCCCACAGCGCCGCAGGTCAGAGCGATAATCAGGGTGAAGGCGGTCTTGCGCCTCTGCGTGTTGATGAATCGGTCCAGCACGGTCGGGTTGTCGACATGGCTCATGTCGAGCGAGGGGCCGGAATCCTCCTCCTCGTCGATGTTGCGCGTCATGAACTGCACCCATGAGGGCAGAAAGGCGAGCACGGTGGCCAGACGCAGCGTCTGCATGATGGCGACGGTGCTCGCATCCGCATCGAGATCCATGGCGATGAGCGAGACGTCGGCAATGCCTCCCGCGACGCAGGAGAGCAGGCCCGTCATGAGGTCCCATCCAAAGACAACGTGGAACACGATGCCGAGAGAAATCGTGTTGACGGTCAGCAGCGTGATCAGCAGGATAAGCGGCTTGATCATGTACGGGACGTTGCGCACATCGCGCCGTGAGATGGAAAGGCCGATGAATGCGCCCGAGATGCCCTGGGAAATCGCCTTGATGGGAGCGGGCATCTCGGTGAAGCCGGTGAACGCGCTGACGATGCCCACGGCAAGCATGGAGCCGATCATGGCGGGGACGGGTATGCCGATGCGGCGGGCGACCAAAAAGCCCGCAACGGCGATGAACAGGGTTGCCAGGATATGAATCAGTTCCACGGGGCCTCGCGAATCTCGAGAATACTTGACATGTCAACTATTCTAATATGCCCCGAGTTGGTCTGCAAGACGGGGGCGATCTTTTGGGGGCAGTCCCTTTTTGTTCACGACGGCGCGGCTGCGCCGTCGTGAACAAAAAGGGACTGTCCCCAAAAGCCCAAAAGTTCGCCTAGTAGTGGACCACGTTCTCCGCAGCGCGGATGCGCTCGAGTACCGGGGCGGCCTCCGGGCTTCGGAAGTAGCTGTAGGTCGTCTCGGGCACGAGCTCGCGGACGCGATTCCAGTCTCCCGTCTGCAGGGCGCGGCGCACGGTCGAGGCGCTGACGGGGGCGCCGTCGACGCCCACGCGCGGCACCACGACGACCTCGATACCCTCGCGGGGCAGCTCCTCGAGCATGACGCGGTTGTAGACGCCGGTGACCTGGCTGGTCGGCTCCTCGCCCACATAGCGGCGCGTGATGCCGAGCTCGTGCGCGATGCGGCTGAAGATGGCGATGTCGAGGCGCGCATGGCCCTCGTTGACGGCGGTGTCGTCTTTCAGGAAGTAGCTCGGGAAGGTGGCCGACGAGATGATGTAGGGACCGGAGTCGTGCACCACGACGTTGTCGATTTCGGCGACGCCGTCGCACACGAGCTTCTTGCGCACGGCGAACGGCACCAGACTCGCATCCTCGCTCACGACGAACAGGTGGAGCGTGTCGACATCCGCGGCGGCGACTTCGACCAGATGCTGATGGCCGAGGGTAAAGGGGTTGGCGTTCATGATGACGGCGCCTGCGGTGCCCTCTCGACGCGTCGCGGAGAGGTTGCGCAGGTAGGAGGCGAAGCCGTCGAGGCGGTTTTCCAAAAAGACGAGCATGCCGTCGACGCGGGCGATCTCCTTGAAGCCGAGGTCGCAGAAGAACTTCGCCGACGAGACCTTCGTATACACGAACAGATGGGTGTTCCCGCGCTCATACTGCACATCGATCAGATGGGTGATGAGCTTGTTCATGAGGCCCTCGCCCTGATAGCGGCTATCGACCGCGAGACAGCGCAGGGTGTTGCCAAAGCAGCTGCCCGTTGCGATGACGTTCAGGTCGTTATCTTGGATCGCGCAGGTGTAGTCGAGGTTGCCGTCGCGCTGGATGCCCTCCCGTTCGAGGAGGGCGTCGACTTTGGAGAGGGTGTAGGCGTCTGACGGCCAGACCTTGGACACGGTGTAGTCTTCCATGGTGGTCCTTTCTGGATGGGGGAGGAGGCGGACGAAAAGAGCGTTACGGCAGGTCAGACAAGGCGCTTTGGGGCGATATCGCGGTGTTGACCGGACTTGCGCCCGATCCGCGGGCGTACTGCTCCTTGATGAGGTCCACAAGCGCCTGGACTTGGGGGAGCTGCTCCGCCTCCTTCTGGCAGTCGATGTACATACGCCGGATGAACGGCTCGCCGTTGGAGAACATGCACGGACGAATGCAGCCGTCGAAGCCGCCGAGCACGATTTCGGGGAGCAGCGCCCAGCCGATGCCCTGCTTGACGAGCTCCTGACAGGTCATGAGGGCGGTGACGTTGATTCGATTCGCGGTCTGCGCAAGGTTGTTCTCGTGCAGCCACCGCGTCATGAGCGCGGTGTGCGCCACGTCGGTGGTGTGGTTGATATAGGTCAGCTCCGACAGCGGCGTATGCTCGTTCTCGTGCGTGCAGACGGCGCAGATGCGCTCTTGCGACAGAAGGTACTGCATACCGTCCCAGGGAAACTCGCCGCGCAGCACCGCGACATCGAGCTCGCCGCGCTGCAGCAGTCCGTGCAGGTCGCGGCTCTGTCCAGTGACGATGTTGAGCTGCACCTGGGGGTAGCGCCGGTGATACTCGGTGAGCAGCTCGGACAGGTGGATGAAGGCGTAGTTGACCGAGAAGCCCGCGCTCAGCGTGCCGCAGACCTTGTCTTGGGCGGCGTCGAGCTCGCGGCGCAGAAGACCGAGTTCGCGAGCTGCCTGCGCGGTGTGCTCGAGCACCAGTTCGCCGGCGGGCGTGAAGCGGACGCCCTTGCGCGTGCGCAGGACGATCTCGCACCCTAGCTCGCGCTCAACCGCCTTGATGCGTTTGGAAAGGGCCGACTGCGTGAGATAGAGCCGGTCGGCGGCATGGGTGATGTTGCCGCACTCCTTGAGCACATGCAGCAGCGCGAAGTCCTTTTCGTCCACCGGCGGCCCTCCTTTCATGTCTATACGCCGGCTTCATGGAAACCGGTGTATAGGATTCCGCAACGTAATGGAAATGGTAGCAACGCATGGATTGCATTCTATGCAATATCGTTCTGGACCGCGTTTCATATTTGGAATGTTAGCTGCAAGAACAGCATAAGAACAGGCAGGCGGATGGGTTTTGGAGCTGAACGGTCGCGCACCGCGAGAAATCTCGGCGAGAGCAGAACAATTCCTAACTGGAATGGAATACAAGGTAAATCAAGAACTTCTAATACTGATAACCACTTCCTATGATTGCGATGAAGCGCTTGGGAGGGCAAATCGGACCGCAAGGGTCGTCCCGAGCATAGGAAGAAGGGAGTGCAAATGGTTGTCGAGAAGACCGCGATGGCCGGCACGCTCGAGTCGAGCGACGCTCAAGTGACCGTGTCGCCCGCCGATACATTGGAAGTCATCATCGAGAGCAGCGTCATCAACCAGTACGGTCGCCAGATCAAGGCCACGGTCGAGGATGTCCTCGACCGCCTGGACATCAAGCAGGGCCTGATCTCCATCGTGGACAAGGGTGCGCTGGACTGCACGCTCAAGGCCCGCGTCGAGTGCGCGGTGTTCCGCAGCTGCGACGCATCGCTCACCGATATCCCCTGGGGAGGTGCTATTCGATAATGGCAGACAAGATCACCCGCCCGCGCCCGAAGAAGGATCGTCTGCGCCGCACCATGATGTTCATGAACGCGCAGCGCCCGGGCCTCATCAAGGACGCCTATATCTATGGTGTCGACTCGATCATCCTCGACCTCGAGGACGCGGTCGCCGTCAACCAGAAGGACGCTGCTCGGTTCAGCCTCTACCACGCGTTGACCACGATCGACTACGGCGACACCGAGGTCATCGTCCGCATCAACGGTCTCGATACGGAGTACTGGCAGGAGGACGTGCGCGTGTGCGTCGCCGGCGGTGCCGACGGCATCCGCATCGCCAAGTGCGAGAGCGCCGACATGGTCCGCCAGGTTGAGGCCGCCGTCGAGGCCGCGGAGCGCGAGTTCGGCGTCGAGGTCGGCCGCACCCTGCTCATCGCCTCTAAGGAGGCGCGCTTCACTCAGGATCCGCGCGAGCTCATGATGGCCAAGAATGCTGCCGACGTTATCGCCGCGCTGCCGTATTTCAAGAACGGCTTCTCATTCCAGACCGGTGTCGGCGGCCCGTCGCTCGCGGTGAATCGATTCCTCGAGGATCACATGCGCGAGGAGAACATCAAGATGGGCTTCGCTCTGGGTGGCGCGTCCGGTGCTATCTGCAATCTGTTGGACAAGGGACTTGTTGGCAAAATCATCGATGTGCAGGATTTCGATCAGACCGCAATCAATCACCTTGCGAACAACCCGAACCATGTGGAGATGAGTCAGAGCGAGTACGCGAACCCCGGATCCAAGGGCTCGTTCGTGAACTATCTGGACTACATGGTGCTTTCCGCTCTCGAGATCGACACCAAGTTCAACGTCAATGTCGTTACCGGCTCCGATGGCGTGGTCCGCGGCGCTCCCGGCGGTCACCCCGATACCGCGGCAACCTCGAAGTGCTGCATCATCGTGACACCGCTCGTGCGCGGCCGCATGCCCGTTGTGTGCAAGGACGTCACCACCGTCACCACGCCGGGCGAGTGCGTCGACGTGCTCGTGACCGACTACGGCACCGCGGTGAACCCCGCCCGCACTGATATCATCGAGTGCCTGGATGCGGCCGGCATCCCGCATGTCAGCATTGAGAGCCTGCAGGAGAAGGCCTACTCCATCGTGGGCGAGCCCGACCCGCTGCAGTGGGAGGATAAGGTCGTCGCCATCGTCGAGGCGCGCGACGACACCATCCTCGACGTCATCCGCCAGATCAAGCCGTACGACTTCGAGTAGCGTCCCCTGACGGCGACGGTTTTCCGAGCATGCGCACCGGGCCCCCGACAGCACCTGCTGCCGGGGGCCCGGTCCTTTCTGCGGGCATTAGGTGCTTGGCTCAAACATTCTCAATACTCATGAAAAAACATTACAAAATGGAATGCCTGACTGAGAGACATCAGAAAAACAAGCAAGCGGATGCTGAGATACGCTGAGCGGTCAAAAAACATCTGAGGAACACCGCTTTTCTTAATTATTCCTTATACGACTCAATTCCAAGCTATCATGACCCAAAAAGTTATGGCTGATTCTTCTATGATGGTCGCGACGTGCAAAGCACATGAATCCGTCATGCGTCGAAGCTGCTCGCCCCGACGCATGACGGGAGCAACGGAAGGGAGTGCGAATGGTTATCGAGAAGACCGCAATGGCCGGCACGCTCGAGTCGAGCGACGCCCAAGTGACCGTGTCGCCTGCAGACAAGCTCGAGGTTGTCATCGAGAGCAGCGTCATCAACCAGTACGGTCGCCAGATCAAGGCCACGGTCGAGGAGACCCTGGGCCGCCTCGGCGTCGAGACCGGTCTGGTCTCCGTCGTGGACAAGGGCGCGCTTGACTGCACGCTCAAGGCCCGCGTCGAGTGCGCGGTGTTCCGCAGCTGCGACGCGTCCATGGTCAACATCCCCTGGGGAGGTGTCATCCAGTAATGGCAGGCAAGATCACCCGTCCGCGTCCGAACAAGGACCGTCTGCGCCGCACCATGATGTTCATGAACGCGCAGCGCCCGGGCCTCATCAAGGATGCTTATATTTACGGCTGCGACTCCATCATGCTCGACCTCGAGGACGCGGTCGCCGTCAACCAGAAGGACGCCGCCCGCTTCTCGCTGTATCACGCGCTGACCACGATCGACTACGGCGACACCGAGGTCATCGTCCGCATCAACGGCACGGACACCGAGTACTGGCAGGAGGACGTGCGCGTGTGCGTCGCCGGCGGTGCCGACGGTATCCGTATCCCGAAGTGCGAGAGCGCTGAGCAGGTCAAAGAGGTCGAGGCCGCCGTCGAGGCTGCCGAGAAGGAGTTCGGCGTCGAGGTCGGCCGCACGCTGCTCATGGCTGCGCTCGAGAGCCCGCTGGGCATCATGAACGCCTACGAGATCTGCACCGCGAGCGACCGCATGCTCGGCTGCGCCATCTCCGGCGGCGACTTCCGCACCTCGATGCGCGTGCAGATCGAGCCCGACGGCATCGAGATCAACACCGCTCGCTCCATGATGCTGCTCGCCGCCCGCGCTGCCGGCGTTCAGTGCCTCGACACCATGTATCCCAACCTGGACGACGAGGAAGGCTTCCGCCGCGAGGTCGATCTCATCGTCCGCATGGGCTTCGACGGCAAGTCGCTGATCAACCCCAAGCAGATCGCATATGTCCACGAGCGCCTGGCGCCCACCCAGAAGCAGATCGCTCATTCCGAGAAGATCGTGCGCAGCTGCCGCGAGCAGGCAGACGCCGGTGTTGGCGTGTACGTCGTCGACGGCAAGATGGTCGATCCTCCGTTCTTCAAGGAGGCGGAGCGCATCATCGAGCTCGCCAAGAAGTGCGGCGTCTACCACGGCGATCTGTAAGAGAGGAGCCAAGATATGATTAATGCAGTCGGAAGGGATATCCCCGACTACCTGCTCGTCGACGGCAAGGAAGTCTATCAGGGCCGCTTCGCCAAGGACGGCCAGATCCTGAAGCGCGACGCGCCGACGACCGTCATGAACGAGAAGCCCGTCGCCGACAAGCTGTGCGCGAGCATCCGCGAGGCGTGCGAGAAGTGCGGCGCCCACGACGGTATGACCATTTCGTTCCACCATGCGTTCCGCAACGGCGACTACACCGCCTCCATGGTGTGCAAGGTCCTCGTCGAGGAGATGGGCATCAAGGACCTGCGCGTGGCCGCCACCTCCCTCGGTGACGCCCACAACCTGCTCGCCGACTACATCGAGCAGGGCATCATCGTCCAGGTCCAGGCCTCCGGCGTCCGCGGTCGCATCGGTGATGTCATCTCCGCTGGCAAGCTGAAGGAGCCGGCGATCATCCGCTCCCACGGCGGTCGTCCCCGCGCCCTCATGGCCGGCGAGCTGCACGTCGACATCGCGTTCCTCGCTGCCGCGTCGTGCGACAAGGTCGGTAACGCCAGCGGTAACGGCGGCAAGAACAACTGCGGTTCCATGGGTTACGCCATCCCCGATTCCAAGTACGCCGACCGCGTCGTCGTGCTGACCGATACGCTGGCTCCCTTCCCGAACGTGCCCGCGTCCATCAAGTGCGAGGACGTTGACTGCGTCGTCGTGGTCGACGAGATCGGCGACCCCAAGCGCATCGGCACCAAGGAGGCCCGCGTCACCCAGGATCCGCGCGACCTCATGATGGCCGAGCGCGCTGCCGACATCATCGCGGCCACCCCGTGGTTCGTCGACGGCTTCTCCTATCAGACCGGCGCCGGCGGCCCGTCCCTTGCCGTGACCCGCTTCCTCGAGGAGCGCATGGACGCCAAGGAGATCAAGATGGGCGTCGCCTTCGGCGGCATCACCGGCAACATGTGCGACCTGCAGGATCGCGGCTACGTGCGCAAGATCGTCGACACGCAGGACTTCGACACCAAGGCCATCGCGCACCTGCACGATTGCCCCGATCACGTCGAGATGACCGTGAGCGACTATGCGAACCCCGCGAACAAGGGCGCCTACGTCAACTACCTTGACTACATGATCCTCGCGGCCCTCGAGGTCGACACCAAGTTCAACGTCAACGTCATCACCGGCTCCGACGGCGTGGTCCGCGGCGCGCCCGGCGGTCACCCCGACACCGCCGCAGGCTCCAAGTGCTGCATCATCGTGACCCCGCTCGTGCGCGGCCGCATGCCGACCATCTGCAAGGACGTCACCACGGTGACGACCCCCGGCGAGTGCGTCGACGTCGTCGTGACCGACTACGGCACCGCCGTCAACCCGGCGCGCCAGGACATCATCGATTGCATGGACGCCGCGGGCATCCCGCACGTCTCGATCGAGGAACTGCAGGAGAAGGCCTACTCCATCGTGGGCGAGCCCGACCCGCTGCAGTGGGAGGACAAGGTCGTCGCCATCGTCGAGGCGCGCGACGGCACCATCCTCGACGTCATCCGCCAGATCAAGCCCTACACCTTTGAGTAACGCTTCCTGGTAGCGACAGCTTTTCCGCGCATATGCGCCGGGCCCCCGACAGCACCTGCTGCCGGGGGCCCGGTTCTTTTTGGGGAGGGGACGGGTTGTTTGGGGACGGGTTCGTTCCAACCCATGGCGGCGCGCTGCGCCGCCATGGGTTGGAACGAACCCGTCCCCAAACAACCCGTCCGCCTGTCTAATATGAGATATCGTCGAGCGTGAAAAGGCCTTCAAGCAGCGCGAAGAAGATGCCGAGCGACAGCAGGTCTGCGGCTCCGCCGGGGCTCACGTTCGTGCGAATGAGCTCGCGATCGTAGGCGGCAAGCGTGCGGATCAGCTCGTCATCCGACACGTCCCGCTCATCGAGCGCGCGGCAGAACGCGCGGTGCGACACGAGCGCATCGGGGCCGCCGCGATGGACCACGTTGGTGTCCTCGAGTTCCGCCATGAGCTTCACGAGCGCGCGGAGCAGCACGATACGCGCGCTTCCCGGCGCATGCCGGTCGGATCGTTGCGAGCGGAGGTAGGGGAGCAGCGTCTGCGCGAGCTGGGGGTACCCTTGGGCCGCCTCGCCGCGCACGCCCTGCATGCCGCGGGCGAGCAGCAGCGCCTCGCCATGGGAGAGCTCGACGGACCCCTCGGATGCCGAGACGCGTTCGTGAAGCGCGCGCACGTCATGGTCGAGCAGCCCCGCCCCCATGCGGGAGACGAGGTCGAGTACCTCCTGCGCACCGTTCTCATCGAGCGCGGATATGCCGTCCGCAGGCATATCAACACCGAGCGCGCCGACGGTGCCGAGCACGAGCGCGAAGGTGAAGTTGGCGCCCTTGTGCGTGTTGACGCCATCCGTCGCGGCAAACATCGCCGCCTCGGCGCGGACGCCGATACGGCGCACGGCGTCGGCGAGCGCGGCGGGGTCGGAGGGGCCTAGCTCGGCTCCGGCGGCAACGTATTCGGCAAAAAGCGGCCCCAAGGCACGGGCGCTCGCCATGAACGTCGAAAGGTCCATGTCGGTATGGGCACCGGTGGTCGCACAGTCCACCAGGCCGGGCTTCGGGGTCAGTCGGGCCTCGGCGACAAGGGAGGCCTCGGCAAGGCGCGCGAGCCCGCAGGCCCGCGCGTTCACGTTGTTATCTGATGCCACAGTCCATCATTTCTTCGTTGACCACACCGTAGGAGTTCTTCAGGTGGGTGCGAACGACCTGCTCGATCTTCTTTTCAGGGCCGAACCGCATGGCGAGGTAGATGCCCCAATGCTCCTGCATGGCCTCGTTGCGGCGCACCTCGGGGCGGGCGGAGACATTGCGGAAATAGCGGGTGTAGGCCTGAAGCGGCTCGATGATGCTCTGCAGGCGCGGGCTGTCGGCTTTCTTGAAGATGAACTGGTTGAATTCATCCCAGTTGTGCACGACGCCCTCCACGTCGTTGGCCGCGTTCAGACGCTGCCCCTTCTCGAGCAGGCGGCGCAGATCTTCGAAGTCGTCTTCGTTCATGTTGCGCGCAGCCTTGGTGGTGGCAAGAATCTCGAGGACGACGCGGATCTCGTAGACCTCGTCGGCGTCGTGCTTGCTGATACCGCGTACCGTCACGCCGCTGCCGGGCTTGCGATCGACGAGGCGATCGGTGGCAAGCTGATCGAGTGCGGCGCGGATGGGCGTGCGGCTGATGTGGAGCGACTGGGCGAGCTGCTTCTCGTTGATGGCGGTGCCCGCAGGAATATGCCCTAAGGTGATTGCCTGCTTGAACGCGTCGAACAACACGTCTTTGAGCGGCGCGTTTTTGGAAAGATCGAGAAACTCGCACAGGGTGAGCATCAAGTGTTCGGTGTCCATGCCAACCTCCTGCGCATCAATCGAATCGTTTCTGAACAAGTATACACGCACTAACACGGCAAATCGTGCGAGACGGGACTGGTTGCCGGCGACAACGGCTCCACAGACGAATGGATTGCCCGGCGGCGCGATATAAAGAAAGCCGCGACCACCGAGATGGTCGCGGCTTTGGAAAGAGGGACCCGATTTACACGTGGATCCGAGCGGGCATTAGCCCTGCGGGACGTACAGCGGGATGGCGCCCGTGGCCATGATCGTGATGACGAAGATCACGAAGATGCACGCGGCCCACTTGCCCGCGGCGCGCTGCCACTCGCCCAGATCCTGGCCGGTAAGACGCAGGAGCAGGTAGATGAAGGCGGTCAGCGGGGACAGCAGGTGGAAGGCCTGGCCCATGAGGGAGGCGAGGGCCATCTGCAGACCGGTGAAGCCGTAGGCGTAGCCAGCCTCGGCGATGGCGGGCATGACGCCGAAGTAGAAGCCGTCGTTCGAGATGAAGAACGTGCCGGGCGCGGAGATGAGGCAGACGATGAGGCCCCAGAAGCCAGCGAGCTGCTGCGGGATGATGGCGATCAGCGACTGCGCGACCGCGTCGGACATGGACAGACCGAGCTCAGAGTCGCCCTGGAACAGGCCCATGAAGATGCCGGCACCGAAGATCAGGATGACGACCTGCACCGCGTCGCCGCCGTTGGCGCCGATACGAGCGTTCTGGTCCTTGATCTTGGGGTAGTTCACGAGCAGGGCGATGATGGTGCCGAGCATGAACAGCATCTGGTTGGGCAGCGAGATGACCTCGATGAAGGAACCGGCGACCAGCCAAGCGATGAGCACGATGGTCATGATGGCGTTGAAGGCCCAGTTCTGGGGACGACGGAGCTCGATGGTCTCGGGGTCGTCGATGGCGCACAGCTCGTCGATCTCAGCCTGCGTGAAGTCCTTGACGCCCAGGCGAGCGCGCTCCTTCTTACCCATGTAGCGGGCAACGACCACGATGTTGAAGATGACGGAGAGGATCATGCCGGGCAGGAGGTAGGACAGGATGTCGCCGCCGACGTTGGTGACCGCCATGGCGCGGGCCGTGGGGCCGCCCCAGGGCAGCAGGTTCATGACCGTGTTCTGGAGGATGACCAGGACGGCGAGGTTCATCTTCTTCATGCCGAGCTTCTCGTAGATCGGCAGGAAGGCGGCGCAGCACACGAGCGTGGTGGTGGTGCCGTCACCGTTCATGGAGATGGCAGCCGCCACGACCGCGGTCGCGATGAGGACCTTCATGGGGTCGCCCTTGGCGAACTGGATCATCTTCTTGGTGATGGGGTCGAACAGACCGGCATCGAGCATGATCGAGAAGTACAGAATGGCGAACAGAAGCAGGATGCCCGTGTTCGCGGTGGTGCCCAGGCCGTTCATGACCCAGTCGCCGAGCAGCGTCCACTGGCTGATGTTGCCGGTGGCGATCAGCATGATGAGCGCGAACACCAGCGGGATCGTGCACAGCGAGACCAACGGCGAGAGCTTCTTGGTCATGACCACGAACATGAAGACCGCGATCATGAGCCAGCCGAGGATGGTTATAACCATAACTTCACCCTTCCCTTTCCCTTTTCCTTTTCCTATTAAGACCGACAGATACAGGTACGGCGTACGCAGCTGCGACGTGCAAAAAAACCAGCGGCGCGTACCGTGTGCTCGTTAGCAAATTAACGGTTTTTGCGTGCGCACTTTGTTGAGGATTGGTAGAAGGAACATCAGAAAAACAGCCGGTACCTGCATAAATATAAACTCCGCAGGTCAAAGCGCATGGACGCAAAACTCCAAAAACGCAGCTGGAGAGCGGATACCGTTCACTCCGCCAACCCTACCGTTCGCCGGTGAGAGGGCAGAGAAAAACCACGGTAAACGCAGGGAGGCCGGCTCCCGCTCGTAGAATGAAGTGGTTGAAAACGGGAGGTAGTTTGGGGTGATAGAGACAAAAGCGCACGTATTGGGCACTGTGAACAACGAAAGTGCAATCAGCGGTACAAGCGCGCATATAAAGTTGGTACTGTAATGAGGCACGGCACGTCTGAATGGGTAATCAGTCACTGATTGCCGAGGAAAAACCGAGGGGAAGTGAATATATGGGCTTCTTTGATTGGTTGAGGCGCAAAAACGACGAACCCAGCGCGGCGTCGTCCGCTCCCGCATCAGCGCCCGCGCCGGCGCCCGCCGCGCCTGCGGCGCCCAAGGAGGAGTGGGAACCCGTTCCCGCGTTCCTGCCGGTCGACGCATCCGAGCATCGTCCGGTCGTCGTTGCCGCCACGGCCATCGCAGCCGGGGATCGCCCCGACAGCCAGATGGTGGTACGCCGCGTCAGCGTCGTGAACCCCGAGCACCGGCTCGTATCGTGCATCGCTTCGTCGATTGCCGCCGGCGCTTTGGAAAACAGCCAGTTCGTAGTCAAGGGTGTCTACAAGAAAAAGTAATTGGAGGAGGACCATGCTTCGCAAATTCAAGATCTCGATCGACGGGACCCAGTACATGGTGGAGATGGAGGAGATCGGCGCGCCGACCCCCACTCCCGCTGATGCCGTAGCCGCTCCCGTGGCTGCTCCCGCACCTGCAGCCGCTCCGGCCCCTGCCCCGGCTCCTGCCGCCGCTCCCGAGCCCGCCGCCGCGACCGCCAGCGCTCCCGCCGGCGCCAAGGTCCAGACCGCCCCGATGCCCGGCAAGATCGTTGACATCAAGCTCAACGTGGGCGACGCCGTCTCCAACGGTACGGTCGTCATGGTGCTCGAGGCCATGAAGATGGAGAACCAGATCATCGCCGAGTCCGACGGCAAGATCGCGTCCATCGCGGTCGCCAAGGGCGACATGGTGAACCCCGGCGACGAGCTGTTCAGCATCGCCTAAGACGGCAGCACCTGGGTGCGCGAACTCCCGCGCACATCGTATCTATAGGAGGATTGACCATTGGAAATTCTGTCTACCGCAGTTGACGTGCTTACTGCGGGCGTGCTTGGGCTCGCTGCGGAGCCCGGCCGCCTCGTCATGATGCTCGTCGGCATCGTGCTCATGTACCTGGGCATCAAGAAGGAATACGAGCCGACCCTGCTCGTGCCGATGGGTCTGGGCACCATCCTGGTGAACATTCCCGACTCCGGCGTGCTCGCTTTCGGCGGAGAACCCGGCCCGTTCCAGATCCTGTTCGACATGGGCATCGACACCGAGCTGTTCCCGCTGCTGCTGTTCATCGGCATCGGCGCCATGATCGACTTCGGTCCGCTTCTGGCAAGCCCGTTTTTGCTGCTGTTCGGCGCCGCCGCCCAGTTCGGCATCTTCTTCGTCATCATCGTCGCCGGCCTGCTCGGCTTCAACCTGGCAGACTCCGCCTCCGCCGGCATCATCGCTGCGGCAGACGGCCCCACGTCGATTTTCGTAGCGAACTCGCTGCAATCCAAATACCTCGGCGCCATCATGGTGGCGGCCTACTCCTACATGGCGCTCGTGCCCATCATCCAGCCGATCGCCATCAAGGCCGTGACCACCAAGAAGGAGCGCCAGATCCGCATGGTCTACAAGCCGGGCTCGGTTTCGCAGACCGCAAAGATCATCTTCCCGGTCGTCATCTGCATCGTCGCTGGCCTGATCGCGCCCGCTTCGCTGCCGCTGGTCGGCTTCCTGATGTTCGGCAACCTGCTGCGTGAGTGCGGCGTGCTGGACAACCTGTCCAAGTCCGCGCAAAACGAGCTCGTGAACCTCATCTCCATCCTGCTGGGCCTCTGCGTGTCCGTGCGCATGCAGGCCGGCGAGTTCCTGCAGGTCGACACGCTCATCATCATGGGCCTCGGTCTTCTGGGCTTCGTGATGGACACCGTGGGCGGCATCATGTTCGCCAAGGTGCTGAACATCTTCCGCAAGGAGAAGATCAACCCCATGATCGGCGCGTCCGGCATCTCGGCGTTCCCCATGAGCTCCCGCGTCATCCAGCGTCTTGCCACCGAAGAGGATCCCGGCAACTTCATCCTCATGCAAGCAGCCGGTTCTAACGTGGCCGGCCAGATCGCATCGGTCGTCGCCGGTGGTCTGATCTTGGGTATCGTCCCCGGTCTGATGTAAGGAAGGGGGAGCTACGTTGACTACCGCTATCCTGAGCGAATCCCTGTTGATCCTGGCCCTCGGTTGGGGCGGCATCTTCGTCGTCATGATCATCATCTACCTGGTGTCCATGGCGCTCATGAAGATGTTCCCGGCCGATAAGGACAAGTAAGCACCAGGCACCCGGGCGCGTCTTGTCCTTCGCGACAAGGCGCGCCCGCCGATTCTTTGCGCCGCGCATGCGCACGATGTATACGAGGGGGGTGGAAAGATGAGCGACGCCGAGAACGAGATCCAGACGGCATCCGCGCTCGTGGGCCGCGTGTTCTGCGGTCCCGAGGCCCAGCTTCCCGATATGCTCGATGCGCGCGAGCGCCGCGCCGCGATGCAGCGCGCGCTGCTCGCCGGTGCGCGCGACGGCGAATCGCTGCTTTCCATCACGCTGTCCATCCCCGGTCCGCACAAGACGTCCGACGTGCTCGAGCGCGTCTTTGACGAGCTGGTGGATCAGGCCGTGGCCGCGCTCGACGGCGCTGCCGTGCGCGAGCGCACGAGCCTGGGAGGCGTGTCCGGCCCCGAGCTGATGATGCTCGTGGAGCTCGAGCCGCTTGAGCTCAAGCGGCGCGTGTCGGCCGTTGAGGAGACCCATTCGCTGGGACGTCTCGCCGACCTCGATGTGCTCGGACGAACGGGCGATACGCTCTTCTCGGTGCAGAGGACCGAGATCGGCCTGGCTCCGCGCAGGTGTCTCATCTGCGACGGAGAGGCCAAGGCGTGTGCCCGTTCGCGCGCGCACACCGTGCTTGAGATGCAGGAGAAAATAGCCGAAATCATAAGCCAAGGGGGTTATATCTAAATCATGAGCAAGCAGATCAAGTTCACCGAGACCGTCCTGCGTGACGGCCAGCAGAGCCAGATCGCGACCCGCATGCCCATCGAGGACATGCTGCCGATTCTGGAGACGATGGACAAGGCGGGCTACTACGCCCTCGAGGTCTGGGGCGGCGCGACGTTCGACTCGTGCCTGCGCTACCTCAACGAGGATCCGTGGGAGCGCCTGCGCACCTTCCGCGCTCACGTGAAGAACGCCAAGCTGCAGATGCTGCTGCGCGGCCAGAACCTGCTGGGTTACCGCAACTACGCCGACGACATCGTCGAGGAGTTCGTCAAGAAGTCCGTCGAGAACGGCATCGACGTGCTGCGCATCTTCGACGCCCTGAACGACGTCCGCAACCTGCAGACCTCCATCCGCGCCGCCAAGGAGGCCGGCGGCGAGGTCCAGGCCGCGATCTGCTACACCACCAGCGAGGTGCACACGATACCGTATTTCGTGAACCTCGCCAAGGAGATGGCCAAGGCCGGCGCCGACACCATCTGCATCAAGGACATGGCCGGCGTTCTCGAGCCGGGCATCGCCTCCGAGCTCGTGGGCGAGATCAAGGCCGCCGTGGACCTGCCGCTCGAGGTCCACACCCACTGCACCGCCGGCATCGCCGAGATGACGCTGCTGAACTCCGTCAAGGCCGGCGCCGACATCATCGACACCGCCATCTCCGCGTTCGCGGGCGGCACGTCCCAGCCCTGCACCGAGTCCATGGCCATCGCGCTGGAGGGCATGGGCTATGAGACCGGTCTCGACCTGGACGCGCTCGAGGCCATCGCCAAGCACTTCGCGCCCGTGCGCGCCCACTTCAAGGAGATCGGCCAGCTCAACCCCAAGGTCATGGAGGTCGAGCCCAAGGCGCTGCTGTACAAGGTCCCCGGCGGCATGCTGTCCAACCTCATCTCCAACCTCGCCGACCTGGGCGTGTCCGACAAGTACAACGAGGTGCTCGCCGAGGTGCCGCGCGTCCGTGCCGACCTGGGCTATCCGCCGCTGGTCACCCCGCTGTCCCAGATGGTCGGCTCCCAGGCGCTCATGAACGTCGTGTCCGGCGCGCGCTACAAGGTCGTTCCGAACGAGATCAAGGACTACGTCCGCGGTCAGTACGGCAAGTCCCCGGCGCCCATCGACCCCGAGGTCAAGCAGATGATCATCGGTGACGAGGAGCCCATCACCTGCCGCCCGGCCGACCTGATCGAGCCGCAGCTGCCGCGCATCCGCGAGGAGATCAAGCAGTACGCCAAGACGGAGGAGGACGTGCTCGACTACGCCCTGTTCCCTGATCAGGCGCGCGACTTCCTCGGCCGCCGCGAGGACCCGTTCTACGACGTCCCCGTTCAGGAGGTCGAGGTCTCCATCGAGGTCTAAGGAGCAAGCGGGCGGCACCTGCGGGTGCCGCCTTTTTTATGTCGAGCGATTGACGTTTCCCAAAAAAGGGCGCCCGCCGGTTGTTGCCGGCGGGCGCCCTGTGCGCTTATGAGGCGTTTTTGTTCCCGGGCGTCTTTACTCGCCGAGGATCGTCTTCTTGATGGAAGCGGCGGCCTTCTTGCCGGCGCCCATGGCCAAGATGACGGTCGCGGCACCGGTGACGATGTCACCGCCGGCCCAGACCTTGGGATTGGACGTGCGGCCGTCCTCATCGGTCTCGATGAGGCCCCAACGGTTGAGCTCGACGTCAGCGCAGAGCTTGGCGAAGGGGTTGGCGCGCGTGCCGATAGCGGTGACCGCCACGTCGCAGGGGATCGCGAACTCGGAGCCCTCGATGGGGATCGGGCGACGACGGCCGGAGGCGTCGGGCTCGCCGAGCTCCATGCGCTGGAGCTCGATGGTGGACACGAAGCCGTCCGGACCGGGCATGAAGCGCAGCGGGTTGCACAGCTCGAGGATCTCGACGCCCTCTTCCTTGGCGTGGTGGATCTCGGCGCGACGCGCGGGCATCTCGGCCTCGGTGCGGCGGTAGGCGAGCGTGACCTTGTCGGCACCCAGGCGCAGTGCGGTGCGGGCGGCGTCCATGGCGACGTTGCCGCCGCCGAAGACCACGACGTTCTTGCCGTGGCGGATGGGGGTGTCGTACTCGGGGAACTCGTAGGCCCTCATGAGGTTCGTACGGGTGAGGTACTCGTTCGCGCAGTACACGCCGGGCAGGTTCTCGCCCTTGATATGCAGGAAGCGCGGCAGGCCGGCGCCCACGGCGAGGTAGAGCGCGTCGTAGCCCTCCTCGAACAGTTCCTCGGCGTCGAACAGGCGGCCGGCGACGGAGTTGTACTCAAAGTGGACGCCCAGGTCCTCAAGGCCCTTGATCTCGCGCTTGACGATCGCCTTGGGCAGACGGAACTCGGGGATGCCGTAGGTCAGCACGCCGCCGCCGGTGAAGAAGGCCTCGAACACGGTGACCTCGAAGCCCTCGCGGGCGAGCTCGCCGGCGCAGGCGATGCCGGAGGGGCCGGAGCCCACGATGGCGACCTTGTGGCCGTTTGCGGGCTTGCACTCAGGGGCCTCGCCGACCTCGTCGGCCATGTCGCCGATGAAGCGCTCGAGCTGGCCGATGGCGACCGGCTCGCCCTTCTTGCCGAGGATGCACTTGCCCTCGCACTGGTTCTCCTGCGGGCAGACGCGGCCGCAGACGGAGGGGAGCAGGTTGTCGCCCTTGATGGCCTTCAGCGCACCGGCCCAGTCCTCCTCGCGGATCTTCTCGATGAACTGCGGGATGTGGACGCCGACCGGGCAGCCCTCCATGCACAGGGGCTTTTTGCAGTCGAGGCAGCGGTTGGCCTCGGCGACGGCGTCCTGGATGGTGTAGCCCGTGTCGACCGGGCGGAAATCGCGAGCGCGCTCCTCAGCGGGCTCCTCGTTCGCGGGCGTGCGGGGAGCTCCGATGTTGGGGCGGTACTTTACTTCTGGCATGCGCACTCCTCCTCATAGAGCTTGGTGGAAGTTGCCTCTTCGGCGCGGTAGCTGGCCTGACGATGGGCGAGGTCGTCCCAGTCGACGAGATCGGCGTTGAAGTCGGGGCCGTCGACGCAGGCGAACATGGTCTCGCCGCCGACCTCGACGCGGCAGCAGCCGCACATGCCGGTGCCGTCGACCATGATGGGGTTCAGGCTCGCGACGATGGGGATCTTATGCTCGCGGCAGGTGCGTGCGGAGAACTTCATCATCGGCACGGGACCCACGGCGAAGGCGGAGTCGATCGCGTCGGTCTCGCACAGGCGGGCGAGCGGCAGCGTGACGACGCCCTTCTCGCCCATGGAGCCGTCGTCGGTCGTGACGAAGAGCTCCTCGAGTGGCAGGGCCGCGAACTGCTCGAAGAGGATCAGCAGGTCCTTGTTGCGGGCGCCCATGATGACATAGACCTTCTTGCCCTGCTCGCACAGCATGCGCGCGACGGGGTAGGCGATGGCCAGGCCGACGCCGCCGCCGATGACGGCCACGCGGTCGCCCTCGATCTCGGTCGGCTTGCCCAGCGGGCCGGTGATATCCTGGATGTAGTCGCCTTCCTCGAGCTTGGACAGGCACTCGGTCGTCTTGCCGACGACCATGAAGATGAACTCGACCCAGCCCTCCTCGGGATTCCAGTTGGCGAAGGTGAACGGCACGCGCTCACCCGTTTCGTTGATGCGCACCATGAGGAACTGGCCGGCATGTGCATGCTTGGCCATCCTCGGGGCGTGGACGCGGAACTCGAAGACCTTCTCCGAGAACTGCGTCTTTTTCAGGATCTTGAACATAGAACCCCTCTCTTATCAGGCGGGGATGCCGCCGTGTCCTTGCGAGCGGAAGCACCCCATGGGTACCCTGCGTGCGCGACGGCCGAATCCGCTGCGGCTTTTCGCCCGCGCGCATACAACCTCAAGTATACCCCGCGGTATTGCGGCGTGAATGGCCTGCCCGGCGAAATTGCCTTGCGTGGGTTTAGACGGTAAGGCGGTGCCATTTCGGGCCCAGTGCATATCGGGGACGTACCTGTTGCGTGCATTCATGCACGCAACAGGTACGTCCCCGATATGCACTGGGCCCGAAATGACCAGGCTTGGCCTTAGCGCTTGCCGTTGACGTTATCGCGCGCGAAGATGACGCCGCGGGTGAGGGCGAGCGCCGCCGCCTCCGCCGCGCGGAACGTCGCGTCATCGAAGTCCTCCGCCTCTTTGGCGCGCAGCTGCTTGAGCACGAAGTCGGCCACCTGCATGCGCCCCGGGGGGTTGCCGATGCCCACGCGGATGCGGGCGAACTCGCGGCTTCCGAGCTTGTCGATGATGGAGCGCAGGCCGTTGTGCCCCGCATGGCCGCCGCCGATCTTCACGCGCACGTCGCCTGCGGGGATATCGAGCTCGTCATGGATGACCAGCAGCTCTTCGGGGGAGATCTTGTTCGCTGCGCACAGCTTGGAGATGGGGCCGCCGCTTGTGTTCATATAGGACTGGGGCTTGACCAGCAAGACCTCGCGCTTTCCGCCCTCGGCGTCCGCATCGTTGACCGCGATCGAGGCCACCTCGGCGCCGGACTGGTTTTTCCAGTAGGTCACGTTTGCCTGGCGGGCCAGCTCGTCGATGGCGCAAAAGCCCGCGTTATGCCGCGTGCGCGCATATTCCTCGCCGGGGTTGCCAAGGCCCGCGACCATGCGGATTTTCTTCGGTTGAACAGCTGCCATGCGTTTCCCTCCTGTGTTGCGTGCTCCCAACATACTGATAAGTGCCCGTGAACCTGTCAACGAATCGGCGGCACCGCAGAAAATGGCTAGAAATTTCTATTCTGCTGTTGCGGTTCTCTCCGAGGGGGATCAAAACGCGCAGCTAGCGTCTCTTATCTTCTTGCCAAGGGTGGGTTTGCGACATTTGAGGCCATCATGGTCGTATCATAAGCAGCCAATATAGACATATAGGCCAAAGTGAACACCATCATCCAAGTCGTCTGACAGCAAAATAGAAATTTCTAGCCAGTTTGCAAAGAAGGATGGTCGTCTGGCGGGCCATACCGCTATGCCGGCGGCAGGCCGACAGCTGCGCGGAGGCCATTGAGCAATGACTCTTGCCGCGGACGATACCCCTGAATCTGATAACGGAACCTTGTGTGGGCATACTTGAAGAGGGATTGTGCTATGGCTTCAAGTGCGGGAATGTCGCGCATCTGCTCTCTGTTGATGGCTAGGACGCGTATGCCCATTGCCTGCATCCCGTTGTTCCTCTTGTCGTCATGAATGCGCGAGTTCTCCAGCTCGTGGACGATCCCGTTGTACTCCATGTCCGTCGACGCTGCGGGGATGTATGCATCGCAGATGGCGTACGGCATCCCAGACGCCACATGTGACGCGCGCGGAGAGAAGTTGATGCGATGATTGAGGATGATGCCGCCTTTCAGTGCGCGACAGTTGAAACCGCCGTACGCATGGGGGAGATAGAACATCCCATAGAGGAGCGACTCGGCCGGCGATCGGGATCCTTTTGCAACGTATTTCGCAGCCTGACGCAAGGGATGGGCTCTATTTCCAGTTGCGGTCTTGATAAAGCGCTTGAGCTGCGCGGGCGTAAGCGCCGGGTCGCATTTGTTGTGGATTTGCTCTATGACGGCTGCCTCAAGTTCTGCTGTCTCAGATTCCTCTTGGTCGTTCTCCTCGTTACTGGAACGCCCTTCTGCTCTCCAATCGGGCCAGATGCCTCCGCGGTCGATCGGTATCGTTGCGTCCGGAGAAAGGGTATAGGTTCCCAGCAGCTCCATAAGCAGCATGAAGGACATGGCAAAGGATCTGCCAGCCAGGTATCGGATGGCGGCATATCCCGGAGAGAGGCAGTACAATCCAGGCTCCACGCGGAGCAGCGATCCAGCGGGTAGCTGCTCGGCAATAACGCGTACGTGGACGTTTTTGTCGAAGACGCGTACTTGAGGCCTACTTACAAGGAGACGTACAGGCTCTTGCTCGGACTCGTCCCAAAAGCCGTGGCGGGCAAGGAGGCCGTAGTCGATTTCACCAAGCGATGAGCCGGCTTGCTGAAGCGCTCGTTTCTGCTCTGCCTTATCGACAACAGGCCAGGTGACAGAGCGATGGATCCGTCTGTCATGGCGTATGCCTCGAATACTTGGTATGTCATCTAATATCAACATAGTTAATAAGATAGCATGTTACAGTATTGAAGAGCCATGAATATATATCACATTACAGAATAAGAAACATGATTGAAATACATATCAAAGTGATAAGAAAATCGACGTGTGAGCACCGCGACTGAGAGAAAGCCCGGGGCTTACTAGAGCAGATGGGAAAAGTGGCTAGAAATTTCTGTTCTGCTGTTGGCTGAGCCAAGTGAAGACGTCCGGTTTGGCTGATTTGTCGCTATTGGCAGGTAATAGCGATACGGCAAAGGCCCCGAATACCTCGAATCTGGTCTTGTCGGGAGGTGCGTGGCACTGGCGGGCAGGTTTTTGGTCTGTCCGAGCGGGTCCGCAACAGCAAAACAGAAATTTCTAGCCACTTTTGGAAATGGGTGTGCTGCGTGTCGGGCTTACGGCAGAAAAAGGCCCCGCGGGACGAACCGCGAGGCCTGAGCTAAAGCGCGATGATGCCGAAACGGGCGACCTACAGCGCGAAGTCGCCGCCGATCAGCTTGGAGACCGAACGCTCGCCGTACACGGCGCTGATGGCGTCGGCGAACTCGTTGGCGACGGTGATGGTCTTGATCTTGCCGCCCACCTCGACGGGGATGGAGTCGGTGACCACGCACTCGACGATGGGGGCGTCGTTCAGGCGCTCGATGGCCGGGCCGGAGAAGATGCCGTGGGAGGCGCACACGTAGATGTCGCCGGCGCCCATCTTCTTGAGCTCGCGCACGCTGGCGCACAGGGTGCCCGCGGTGTCGATCATGTCGTCGTTGATGATGCAGGTCTTGCCCTCGATGTCACCGATGATGCCCATGACCTCGGCGGCGTTGTGGCGCGGACGGCCCTTGTGGGCGATGGCCAGATCGCAGCCAAGCATGTCGGACAGCATCTTGGCGGCCTTGGCGCGGCCCACGTCGGGGGACACGACCACGAGGTTGTTGGTGTCGAAGCCCATGTTGTTGTAGTACTCGCCGAACAGCGGCAGCGCGGAGAGCTGGTTCACCGGGATATCAAAGAAGCCCTGGATCTGGCCCTGATGCAGGTCGAGGGTGATGATGCGGTCGACGCCGGCGCGCTCGAGCAGGTTGGCCACCAGGCGCGCGGTGATCGGCTCGCGCGGAGCGGCCTTGCGGTCCTGGCGCGCATAGGCGTAGTGCGTGATGACGGCGGTGATGGTGCGGGCAGAGGCGCGCTTGGCGGCGTCGGTGGCCACCAGCAGCTCCATCAGCATGTCGTTGACGCTCGGCCCGGCGATGGACTGGACCAAGAACACGTCAGCGCCGCGTACGGACTCGTCGAAGCGGGCGTAGATCTCGCCGTTGGCAAACTTCTCGAGGGCGAGGCCCGAGAGCTCGACCCCCAGGATGTCAGCGATCTTCTGCGCCAGCGGCCTGTTGCATGAGCCCGAATAGAGGCGCAGCGACTTGTACATCTGCTGGGTCAATTTTTGGTCCTGTGTTGGCATCTGCCCGTACTCCTTTGTTTGTGGACTGCCATACCCTAGCTATGCTACAGACGAGCGCGCCTGCGCTCGGTGTAACCCTCTACGATGCGCTGCTCGGTGCGCTCGATGGCAAGCGCGCCGTCAGGGACATCCTTGGTGATCGTGCCGCCGGCGCCCGTGATGGCGTCGGAGCCGATGTGAACGGGGGCGACCATCATGGTATCGGAGCCGATGAACGTGCGGTCTCCGATCACGGTGGCGTGCTTGTTTTTACCATCATAATTGCACGTGATGGAGCCTGCGCCGATGTTGACGCCGGCGCCCATGGTGGTGTCGCCGATATAGGAGAGGTGGGGGACCTTGGACCCCTCGCCGATCGTGGACTTCTTGATCTCGACGTGCGTGCCGACATGCGCGCCGTCGAGCAGGTGCGTGCCGGGGCGCAGGTAGGCGCGCGGGCCGCAGGTGACGTCGTTCTCGACCACGACGTCGATGGCGACGGTCTCGTCGAGCGAGCAGCCGTCGCCCACGCGGGTGTCGGTCAGGCGCGTGTTGGGGCCGAGCTGGCAATCCTCACCGACGACGCATGCGCCGATCAGATGGGTCTGCGGCCACACGACGGTGTCGCGGCCGATGGCGGCGTCGGGGCCGATCCAGGCCTGCGCGGGATCGATGAACGTGACCCCTTCGGCCATGAGGCGGTTGTTGATGCGATCGCGCGCGATGGCGGTGAGCTCGGCGAGCTGCGCGCGGCTGTTGACGCCGAGGCCCTCGCGGTAGTCGTCGCAGTGGTAGATGGAGACGGTCTGGCCGGCGGATTTGAGGATCTCGACCATATCGGGCAGGTAGTACTCGCCCTGCGCGTTGTCGCATCCGATCTCGCCGATGTGGGCGGCGAGTTGCGCGCCGTCGAAGGCGTAGCAGCCGGCGTTGCACTCCAGAAGGGAGGCGGCCTGCTCGGGCGTGCAGTCCTTCTGCTCGACGATGCGTTCGACCGCGCCGGCGCCGTCGAGCTGGATGCGGCCGTATCCGAACGGGTCGGGCGGCGTCATGGTCAGGACCGCGGCCGCGCTGCCGCCCTCGGCGACCGTCTGGGCGAACGACGCGATGGTCCCGGGCTGGATCAGGGGAAGATCACCGTTGAGCACGACGACGGGGCCCTTGTTGATGCCGGTGGCCTCGAGGGCGACGCGGACGGCGTGGCCGGTGCCCAGGCGCTCGGTCTGCTCGACGCACTCGACGGCGTCGCCGTAGGCGCCGGTCAGCAGGGCGCGAACCTCGTCGGCATGGCTCCCGATAACGACGACGATGCGATTGCAGCCGGCGCGCAAGGCGGCGTCGGCTACCCAGCAGATCATCGGCTTTCCCAGAATCTTGTGCGAAACCTTGGCATGGTTGGATTTCATGCGGGTTCCCTCGCCTGCGGCCATGATGATTGCGGTGACGTCCATCGGACTCCCCTCGGGTTGTTGTGCATGCGCGTGCGGCACGGCCTGCAGGGCAGACGGACCGCATGTAGTCCGATGATACCGCAGCATGTATGCATAATTGCAATTTCAGATACAAACCACCGCAGGGGTCGGTCCGATACCTTTGGGTCGGGGTCATTTGTACCCGTCTGGCCGCGCGGAGGGGTATCGCCCTCGATGCGTACCGAGGAGGAAGACACGGCGCCGTCTTCACAAAATCGCCTGCAGCAAGTCGCAATTCCTGCGCATATCCGCACGTCAAGCGGGTAGGATAAAAATGCCAACACACTTTGTACGGAGGCGGGTCGCATCCACGCACGGCCCGCCTCCTGTTATGTATGCCGCGCCCGTGAGGAGGCCCCTGCCTATGCATGGAGACACCATCTTGCTCATGACGTTCGTGCTCGCACTCGTCGCCGCGTTTGCCGGTGGCATGGTTGCGCGCGCCCTGCGCCTGCCGCCCATCGTGGGCTACCTGGTCGGCGGCCTGATCGTCGGCCCGTTCACCCCCGGTTTCTCGGGCGACTCGCACGCCATGAACCAGCTGGCCGAAATCGGCGTGATGTTCATGATGTTCGGCACGGGCCTGCATTTCTCGTTCAAGGACCTGAACGAGGTCAAGGGCATCGCGGTTCCCGGCGCCATCGTCCAGATCACGCTCGGCACGCTCGCGGGCTACGCGCTCGCGATGGCGTTCGGCTGGCAGCCCGAGGCGGGCGTCATGCTCGGCCTGTCCGTCAGCATCGCGTCCACGGTCGTCCTGATCAAGAACCTCACCGATGCCGGGCTGTATCAAAGCAGGGGAGGGCGCATCGCCACCGGATGGCTGATCGTCGAGGACCTGGCGACCGTCGTGATCCTCGTCGTGCTGCCGGTCGTGTTCGGTCCGGGCGAGACGAGCCCCGCCGAGCTTGCCAGCGAGCTCGCGCTGGCGCTCGCCAAGACCGTCGCGTTCGTGGCCCTCATGCTCGTGGTGGGCTCGCGCGTCCTGCCGTGGCTGCTCGCCAAGATCGCCCGCTTCTGCCCGCGCGAGCTGTTCCAGCTCGCCGTCGTGGTCATCGCGCTCGGCACGGCGCTCGCCGCGGCCATGCTCTTCGACCTGTCGTTCGCCCTCGGCGCGTTTCTGGCCGGTGTCGTGGTGGGCACCTCCAAGCTCTCGCATCGCGTGGCGGCCGAGGCCATCCCGTTCCAGGACCTGTTCTCCATCATCTTCTTCGCGAGCGTGGGTATGATGGTGAATCCCTCGACGCTCACCGCCCATCTGGGCGAGCTCGTAGCGCTCGTCGCCCTCATCATGCTCGGCAAGTGGCTCATCAACATGGCTCTCGGCGCGCTGTTCTCCACGGGCCTGTGCTCCTCGCTCACCATCGCGGCGGGCCTGGCGCAGATCGGCGAGTTCTCGTTCATCATCGGCCAGACGGGCATGTCGCTCGGCGTGCTCTCCGCCGACCAGTACAGCCTCATCCTGGGCGGCGCGGTGATCTCCATCGCGCTCAACACCTTCGTGTTCAAGCTCGAGGGCCCGCTCGAGCGCGCCATCGTCTCCCGTCCGCGCCTGGCGGCGGCCTACGAGCGCCATGTGCGGCAGACCGAGATGCCGAAGGAGGAGCTGAGCGGGCATGTGGTCGTTATCGGCTACGGCCATGCGGGCTCGTGCGTGGCCGACGTGCTGCAGGGCCTCGAGGTGCCGTGCCTGGTGGTCGAGCGCGACCTGACGGTAGCCGAGGAGGCCGAGGCAGAAGGCGCTCAGGTGCTCGTGGGCGACGCGGCCAATTCCGAGATCCTGGCGCACGCGCACCTGGACCGCGCCCGGGTGCTCGTCATCGCCATCCGCGGCGAGGCGTCGGCCGAGATGATCGCCCGCGATGCCCGCGAGCAGGCTCCCGACCTGCATATCGTCGCGCGCGCCGACAACGACGACGCGGTGGTCGCACTCGTGGAGGCGGGCGTGAACGAGGTGGTCCGCCCCGAGCTCGAGGGCGGCATCGAGCTCATGCGCCATGCGCTGCTCGATCTGGGCTATCGCCCGCGCCAGATCCAGGGGTATGTGAACGACCTGCGCGAAAGCGGCTACGAGGCGCTGGCCGACGGCTCGCGCGCCCAGCGCCGCATGGCGTTTGACCGCATGCTCGCTTCGATGCGCGACGTCGACCTGCACTGGGTGTGCGTGGGCGCGAACAGCGCCGTTGCGGGCAAGTCGCTGGCCGAGCTCGACCTGCGTGCGGCGGTGGGCGTGAACGCTGTGGCGCTGCGCCATGGCGAGACGATCGAGATGTTCCTGGACGGCGCGACCGTGCTGCACGCCGGGGATGCCGTCGGTCTCATGGGAACATCCGAGGCCCTCGACCGCGCGGAGGAGATCCTGCGCGGAGAGTAGCGGGGCCTGGGGCGGGGCGGGGCCTTTTGGGACGGGCCCGTCCCGCCGGCGAAGCCCCTGATCCTCTGATCCTACAGGTCGATCACGAGCTCCACCGGGCAGTGGTCCGATCCGAAGATATCGCTGCGGATCGTGGCCTCGCGCACCTGGTCGCGCACGGCGTCGCTCACTAGGAAGTAGTCGATGCGCCAGCCCGCGTTGTTCTTGCGCGCGTTGAAGCGGTAGCTCCACCAGCTGTAGGCGCCCGTCTCGTCGGGGTGGAGCAGACGGAACGTATCGGTAAAGCCCGCGTCCAGAAGCTCGGTGAACTTTCCGCGCTCCTCGTCGGAAAAGCCCGCGTTGCCGCGGTTGGACTTGGGGTTCTTGAGGTCGATCTCCTCGTGTGCCACGTTGAAATCCCCGCAGGTCACGATCGGTTTGCCCGCCTCGCCCTCGAGGCCCTTCAAAAACGAGCGGTAGGCGTCGTCCCATGCCATGCGCGTGTCGATGCGCGCCAGCTCGTTTTGCGCGTTGGGCGTATAGACGTCCACGAACCAGTAGCTGTCGAACTCGAGCGCGCACACGCGGCCCTCGGTCACGGCCGTTGCGACCAGCTCGTTGCCCGCGGCATAGGGCAGCAGGCTGTCGGCACGGCGCACCGACAGCGGCTCCTCGCGGCTGAACACCGCGGTGCCCGAATACCCCTTGCGCTCCGCGTGGCTCCACGTCTGAACGTAGCCGGGCAGCTCGACGGCGACCTGGCCTTCCTGCAGCTTGGTCTCCTGTATGGCCAGGATGTCGGCATCGAGCTCGGTGGCGATATCGGTGAAGCTCGGCTCCTTTTTGAGCACGGCGCGCAGGCCGTTGACGTTCCACGAGGCGAACTTGTATGTGCGCATGGGGTGCTCCTTTGCATGCGATGGCGTCTGCACGAGATGACGTGCGAGGCCTATTGTGGCATAGCGTCGCATGTCCATGTCGGGGAACCGTTCCATGCTTGCGGTCGCCGCCGGGAAGGATCGCGCCCGTGCGCCCTGTCGAATTGAGACATATCACGTGGCACTTTGGGGATTCTTTGTCCCAAATCGCGGTTGACCGGATCGTATGTGCGCGCGCATGCGGCTCGAGGACACTATAATAAGAACACTTTCGACGATACCGCGAACGGCGCGCCGGGCCTGCGCGCCGCGCTTCGCCTTTAGGGGAGGATTGCCCTCATGCCGGATGACATTCGTTCCAACGACGTGGAGCGTTGGCTTCACGTCAGCATGCTGGCTGTCAAAATCGTTTCGTTCGCGCTGATCTGCGCGAGCATGCTGTACCTTGCGGTCGCCGGGGCGAACTACGCCGTGCTGGGCGCCATATTCTTCGACGCCGAGCACCAGGCGACCGTGAGCGTTATCGGGTTCTCGCTGGTGCTGTTCGCACTGACGCTCGCCTCGGGCATCTTGGGCATATGGGCGGCAGGCAGGCGAGACAACATGTCGATGCTGATCTTCTCCGGCGTGAGCCTCGTGTCCGTCATCGTGATGATCGCGGGCGTCTCCACGTCGTATTTCAGCGATTATGACAGCGCGTTCAGCGATGTGATCGTGACGGCGCTGTGCGCCACGTTCGCCGTGTTCGCGGCGCTCGCGGCCGTGGCGGGCGTTGCATGGACCGTGCTGCAGCGCAAGGCCCCCACCATGTACGGTGAGGCCGAGGGCGGGGCAGACGCCGAGTTCGAGGAGGGGCTGGTCGAGGAGCCCGAGCCGGAGGACGCCGCCCAGTTTGCGGGCGACCTTGAGGGCGACGAGCCCGCCCTACTCGAGGATGCCGATCTGGAGGCGGAGGCCGAGGACGAAGGCGAGGCCGAGACCGAAGACCTCGAGGACGAGGCCGACAAGACCGAGGTCGTCACGATCCCTGCCACTTGGGCGGCTCCGAGCGGCAAGACCGAGGACCTGATCCAGGCCGCGCTCAGGGCACGCGGGGAGCTGGTGCCCGAGGCAGCCGAGCCCGCGGCCGACGATGAGGATGACGATGCGGCGGGCCTCACCAAGGTTCCGCTGGATTTCATGGCGTTCGAGGACCATGCGGCGCCCGCGTCCGCTCCTGCGCCCGCTTCCGTTCCGGTTCGGCCCGCGCCGGCACCCGCTGTCGCGCCCGTGCCCGAGCCCGTCGAGGAGCCCGAGCCGCCCCGTCCCGCCGGCAGGCGCTATGCGTCCGGTGCGGTGCCCGTGCCCAAGGTTGCGCGCACGGCCCGTCACTTGACGATCCCCGAGGGCGTTGCCCCGGCGCCGGTGCCGCAGGCCAAGCAGCCGGCGAGCGCCCCGCGCAGCCTGGACGAGACGTATGCGGGCGAGATCGAGTGGGTCGACTTCGGCGCGCAGTCCCGTGTGGTCGACGACATCGATGACGATGACAGCGTCGGCGGCTTCCTCGGCAAGCATTTCGGCCGCAAGCGGTAGGGGATGCTGAGTGCCCTTTGATCCCCAAACTATCGCGGGTGAAAAGGCGACTCCGGCGGGATGCCCGGCTCGAACGTGTCGAACACCCAGTAACGGTGCCCAGAACTGCGGGTGAGGGCCCATATGAGGGCTCTCACCCGCAGTTCTGGGTACGGTTACGGGGCCCTCTTAGCGGGTAACCAGCTCACGAGGCGTGTCAGGCGGGCTTTGGCCCGCCTTTCTTGTAGCCATATCCGTACAATAGAGTGTGCCGTGCGAACCACATTCGAAAGAAGGCATGCTATGGCATCTCAGGTCATCTCGGATCCCCAAGAAGCGGCGCAGGAGCTCGCGCACTTGTTCGACACCCATCAGCACGCGGTGTTCTTTGGCGGCGCCGGCGTGTCCACGGCGAGCGGCATTCCCGATTTCCGCAGCGTGGACGGGCTGTATCATCAGCAATTCGACTATCCGCCCGAGACCATGCTCTCGCACAGCTTCTACGAGAGCCATCCGGCGGAGTTTTTCGACTTCTACCGCAAGAAGATGATCGCGCTGGGCGCCAAGCCCAACCAGGCGCATCTCAAGCTCGCCGAGCTCGAGCGCGACGGCAAGCTCGACGCGGTCGTGACCCAAAACATCGACGGCCTGCATCAGCTGGCCGGCTCGCAGGCGGTCTGGGAGCTTCATGGCTCGGTGCACCGCAACATCTGCCAGGCGTGCGGTGCGAGCTATAGCGCCGAATGGATCTGCGCGCGCGAGAGCGAGGACGAGCACGGCGTGCCCGTCTGCCCCGCCTGCGGTGGGCGCATCAAGCCCGATGTCGTGCTCTACGAGGAGCCGCTCGACGAGCGCGTCATCATGGGCGCGGTCGACGCTATCGCGCACGCCGACATGCTCATCATCGGGGGCACGTCGCTCGTGGTGTATCCGGCGGCGGGCCTCACACAGTATTTCAGGGGCAACAAGCTCGTGATTATCAACCGCGATCCCACGCCGCAGGACCGCAATGCGGACCTGTTGATCTCGTGCGACATCGCTCAAGCGTTCCGCTTTTAGCCGCGCGTCGTTCATTCGTAGATTCATCGCATATGGACGGATGCGTCCCGTCCCATGATGGAGCAATGGCCCCGCCGCCGGGCGCCATTGCTCCATTCATGTTTGAGGACGGGAGGCAGTATGGTTGAAGAATTCGATCGGAATACGGAAAGCTTGCTCGGATACGACGGAGTGGAGGAAGTGCAGCCTCTGGCGGTGTGCACCTTGGATGAGCAGCGCGCGGAGCTTGCGGCCGACCTTGAGCTGTATCTGGCGCGCTGTACCAACGAGCGGCGCCTGGACGACAAGACAGTCAAGGCGTACCGCTGCGACATCCTGCAGTTCATCGACTGGATCACCGAGCGTAGGCTCAACTTCAACCGTGAGGCGATGCGCCTGCATCTGGTGCATCTCAACGGCAAGTTCTCGGCCAGCACGGTGCGTCGCAAGCTCGCGTCGCTTCGGGCGTGGACCAACTGGCTCAAGCGCGAGCATCTGATATACGCCACGCCGTTCGAGGATCTCGAGGTCAACGTGCGCCAGCCGTTGCTTTTGCCGCGCACCATAGCGCTGTCTGACCTGCGGCGGATATTGGAGCCGTCCGGGCGGGCGCAGAAGGGGAGGTCCAGAAAGGGAGCGTGGCAAAAAAGCGCGATCGCCCTGCGCGACCAGACCGTGCTGGAGCTGCTGACGGCGACGGGAATCCGCGTTTCGGAATTGTGTTCGCTTGATGTAGAGAGCATCGACCTCTCGACGCAGCAATTGAGGGTGTTCGGAAAGGGGTCGAAAGAACGCATCGTGGTGCTGGGATCGAAGCAGACGCTGGCGGTGCTCGAGGTATATATGAAAAGCCGCAAGGGGCCAAAGACCGCTTGGGCCCAACCGCAAAGCGAGGCGCTGTTCCTGAGCAGGACTATGCAGCGGCTGACCACCCAAGCGGTCAGGAAGATCATCCGCAAGCGGACGCAGGAGGCGGGCGTGGAGCTGCACATCACGCCGCACATGTTCAGGCACACGTTCGCCACCACGCTGCTGGAGCAGGGAGTAAGTATTAGATATATCCAGCAGCTCCTGGGTCACAGTTCGGTTAAGACCACGGAGCGCTACACGCATGTCTCGTCGTCGAGCCTGCGGGCGATCATGGAGGAGCACAACCCGCGCGACGTGGTCAGCGAGGCCTGATATTCGGGGTCATTTGAATCGCGGATGGAAACAGTGCAGAAATAAAGGAGGAAATTGGGATATGTTCAAATTCGCGGCGAGCACCTATAATTTCGGAGGTGCCGGAGGATTGACCACAATATATGGTGGTAAAACGGCCAAATCACACCAGAAATGCAGCTTAACGTCGCGCTTCTTAAGATTTAAGAAAAAAGCCTGACGAAAAAAAGGTAGACAAAGAATAAATCGGTGCTAGACTGAGTCACACCGGTAGAGCTTAGGCTACCTTCGTGCCGTTTTTTAGCAAAAGGCTAGAAGTGGTTCGAAGGAAAGGTTAAACTCTATAACTGGCGATTATCTGTTCCTTACGGAAGGAGAAAGACGTATGACAGCTTGCGTCAACAGGAAGCACACTAAGAAGGTGGCAGCCGTCGTGACCGCGTCCCTGGTGGGCGCGCTCTCGCTGGGCGTCGCCCCCGTCGCCGCTATGGCGGAGGACACGGGGATTGAGCTGCAGGCTAGCAACCAGGCCGACTTCTCTCAGGGCACCGTCGAGTGGCGCTCGGGCAAGCCGGGTGACAAGTTCGAGTACACCGGCTACTACACCGGCCTCGTCCCCAAGACCATCACCACGGTGAGCGGCCAGGAGTACGATCTCCAGCTCCGCGGTACTCACAGCACAGACGAGGCTTCTGATCACGCCTTCTATTACTACGTCAAGGTCGGCGGTAATACTCCGGCGACGCTCGACGGCAACACCCTGCAGTACAAGGATGCTGACGGCAACGTCAAGAAGCTTAACGGCACCGACGTCACCGAGGGCACGGGGGTGAACGAGGAGTACGCTCGTCCTACCGATCCCGGTACCTACGCCGTCGTTATCTACACGTGGAACGATGCGGGCGGCTATTACACCAAGGTCGCCGACACCTTCACTATTTCCGCCCTGTCGCTTTCCGATTCGGTCATTTACGATGGTGAGGACCAGACCGACACCGAGTTTGATTACACCGGCGAGAACGGCAGCGAAGAGGTGCTGTCCTGGAAGAAACGTATTAACGTTTCCGTCGGCGGCATTCAGCTGGTCAAGGGCACCGACTACAAGCTCCAGATTTGGGAAAAGGGCGGCAAGAAGCAGCTCAAGGATGACACGGACCTCGTTCCCGGTACCACCTATATCGTCAAGGTCGTCGGAATGAACGACTACAAGGGCCAGAAGGTCGAGCGCGAGTTCACCTTCGGCAAGCTCGATCTTTCCAAGGCTACTGTTGTCGGCAACGTGCTCGATTCCCAGATGGTCGCGCAGCCCAGCAAGGACTCCACCATCGCCGAGGTCCTCAACTCCATCAACGATATCAACCTTGCCAATATCGATATTCTCGCTCAGAACGAGCTGAAGGTCGAGTTCGTCAAGGATCCCGACGGCAACCAGACTTCGAACAAGAAGCAGGGCGTCTATACCTTCAAGATTTCCGCCAAGAGCGGCGCGAAGTACGTTGAGGGCAGCACCACCTTCACCGTTCTCTATGCCAAGAACATCGTCGGCATCAATATGTCCGGCTGCGGTCAGAAGAGCAGCGACGGCACCTATACCGTTGTCAACCTCGCCAAGAACACCCAGTACTTCGATATTTCGAAGGTCGAGTTCACCAATGAGGCCGGCAAGAAGCTCGACCTCGATGATGATCAGTACACCGTCAGCGTGACCAAGCAGGACGGCACTGCTGCCACGCTCGACGACCTCAAGACCCCCGGCACCTACTACGTCAAGGTCGACGTCAGCTACAAGGGCGCTGCCGGCAACCTCAACGCTGGCTCCGCGGTCGAGAAGGTCGTCGTTAAGTACAGCGGCGTCACCAAGCGCGCCAACATCTTCTTCGCCTTCGACGGCAAGAACGTCCCCTCCGACGCCTCCGCCGTCTACAACGGGAAGAACTTCATCGACGAGATGGCCGTCAAGGTTGTCGTCGAGAACGGGACTCTCGTCGAGGGCACGGACTACACGGTGACCTACTATAAGGTCAACGATGATGACTCCCGTACCGCTGTCGACCAGATCGTCGACGCCGGCGAGTACGTTGTCGCCGTCAAGGGCATCACCTTCGACACCAAGAAGGACGTTGAGTTCTACTTCGACGTCGACAAGGCGACGCCTGAGATCAAGGTGAACTGGGACCTCGCCACCGAGAACGGCGGGTACTTCAGCTACACTGGCGAGGCCATCACCCCGACGTTCACACTCATCGGTGCCGATGGTAACCCGATCGAGCTCGCAGAGGGCGACATGACCGTCTCCTACGATCAGCTGAAGGCCGCTCCCGTCTGGAACAGCACGTACAATAGGTGGGATATCACCGTCGCCGATGACGACGTCGAGGTCAAGGATGTGGCCTGGTACGCGGCCAAGATCAAGCTCGCCGACACCGTGGCCAACTACGCCTACGACGCCACCGCCCGTTTCCATGCGGACGAGCTCGTCTTCATCGAGGTCTCCGACAAGGGCATCTTCCTGGACGTCCCGATGACCGGCCAGTGGTACAGCCAGGTCGTCTACGATGCGGTCAACCTCGGCTACATGAACGGCTACAACGGCACCAAGATGTTCGGCGCTGGCGACAGCATCAAGCGCGGCGACGTGGCCTGCGTGCTGTTCAACATGGCAGGCGGCGACGCGTTCTACGGTGACCAGCAGTTCAACTACAACGAGAACACCGGCTACGACACCGGCTTCGGCGACGTGAACGGCAAGGCCTACTACGGCAAGGCCATCGCCTGGGCGCACGCGGCGGGCATCATCAACGGCTACGGCGACGGCACCTTCAAGCCCGAGCAGACCATCACCGCCGAGGAGTTCGCGGCGATGCTGTCCAACTACGCCGCCAAGATGGGCGACGACGTCGAGGGCACCGACCTCAGCGTGCTTGACGCCTACACCGACGCCTCCCAGGTCTCCGACTGGGCCAAGCAGGCTGTCGCCTGGGCTGTCGAGAACGACGTCATGGGCAACGGCGGCTTCCTCGCCCCGACCGAGGACATCGCCCGTGAGCGCGTTGCGGCCATGGCCGTGAACTACCAGCCCGAGAAGTTGGCCGACATGGTCATCCCCGTCTACAACGTGCAGTAATCCCCATCTGCCCGGATTTCCAATCAAGCCCTCCCGCAAGGGAGGGCTTGCGGGAGGGCTCTCGAGTCCCACGGAGAGCCTCCCCGCAAGCCTTTGGCTGATATTGCAAGCTGTCGCACGAGGCTCGATGCCGAACGGGCCCCTTGGATTATTTCCAAGGGGCCCGTTCGGCATCGATAAGCAGCATGCAGACCCTCGGGTGGACTTATCGGCTCGAATGTTTCATCGAATGTCCGTGCCAGATTTTGAGAATACCAGCATTCTCCACCGCTTTGCCGATGCTCTTGCCTTGCATCAATCCATGAGTTTCGGCTCAATAAACCATCGCTGCAAATGCCAGAAGGGCCCTCCGGAAAGAATCCGGAGGGCCCTTCTGGCATCGAGCCTCGTGCGACAGCTTGCAACTTGAGCCAAAGGCCTGCGGGGAGGCTCTCGGTGAAGAGCCCTCCCGCAGGCCCTCCCCGCGAGGGGAGGGCCCGGAATCCCCGCAACCGTTTCCTTATAGAAACGGTTGCGAAGGGAAGCGATCGCTACATGGAGCGGTAGTTCATCGCCATCGCAGCGACCTCGGCGCGGCTGATGTTGGACTGGCCGGCCACGAAGCCGCCGTTGCCCATGATGCCGGCCTCGACGGCCCAGGCAACGTTGGCCTCGGCCCAGTCGGAGACGGTGTTGGCGTCGGACATGCCGTCGAGCGCGCCGTCGGCTGCGTCGACGTCCTTGCCGGAGACCTTGGCGAAGTTGGCGAGCAGGCTCGCGAACTCCTCGCGGGTGATCTTGGCCTCGGGGCGGAAGCTCGTCGTGCCGGCATAGCCGTTGGCGACACCGGTGGAGTGGGCCCAGGCGAGCGCCTTGGCGTAGTAGGCGTGGCCGTCGACGTCGTCGAAGCCGGTGATCCAGCCGGTGGTCTCGCTGTACTGGTAGTCGCCCATGGCGTTGTCGCCGCCGGCGAGGTTGAACAGGATGCAGATCGCGTCGGCGCGGGTGATGTCGGCCTCGGGCGCGTAGAGGTTGGTGCCGGAGATGCCGTTGACCACGTTGGTGTACTTAGCGTCGGCGACGACGGAGGCGTACCAGGCCGGGGACTCGACGTCGTCGAACGGGTTGTACTTGACGACCTCGAACTCGAAGGTGCGGGCCTTCAGGGAGTAGTTGGAGCCCGCGGCGTCGGACAGGGCGACGGTCACGGTGTAGATGCCCTCGTCGACGGCCTCCTTGACGGTCTTGGTGCCCTTCTTGATGGACACGACGTTGTAGAGGCTGGAGTCGAGCTCGACGTAGTCGCCGTCGGCGTTCTTGTAGGCAAGGGCGGGCACCTCGACAGCGGAGCCGGTCCAGGCGACGCCGTCGTTGACGTAAGAGACGCCGCGGTTGCCGAAGTCGCCGTTGCTATCCTCGCCGGCGGCGTCGACGTCGTCACCGTTGTAGTAGTACGGCTTCAGATCGTTGACGGTCAGCGGGTTGACCGTGAGAGTGAAGGTGTAGTCGGCCTTGTTAACCGTGGAGGCGAACTCGAAGGTGACCGGCTTGATGGTGACCTCGTACTCGCCGGCGTCGACGATGGAGTCGACGACCTTGCCGTCCTTCTTCACCTCGAGGGTGAAGTCGGTGCCGTACTCGAAGGAGCCGCCCTCGGGGTTGGCGACCTTGGCGGTCACGCGCTCGAGCTGGTCTGCGCCGCTGTAGTCGATGGACTCGGAGGCGTCCGCGAGCTCGCCGTCGAGGTAGAAGGAGACGTTGGTGTCGTAGGCCTGGTTGCCGTTAACCTTGACTTTGAAGCTGTCGGTGCCGCCGACCCAGTTGCCATCGGCGTCCTGGAAGGGCTTGACACGAACGGTCACGGTGTAGGTGCCGGCCTTCGCGAGCGCGGAGGCGTCGACGGTCTTAGAACCCTGCTTGTAGGTGACCTCGAGCTGGTCGCCGGCGTAGACGGAGGAGCCATCGGCCTTGCGGACCTTGATCTTGGAGGCGTCGAAGGACTCGCCCTCGGTCAGGTTGATGTTGATAGTGGTGCCAGATACGGGGCTCGCGCCGTAGTACAGGTCGAGGGTGGAGAAGATGTCGGTGTTCAGGTTGGAGAACTTGAAGGTTGCCTCACCGGTAACGTTGGAGGTGTTGCTAGTGGCCTTCACGGTCACCGTGTACTCGCCGAAGGAGCCGTCGAAGCCCTTGACGCCGCTCGGAGCGGTAACATCGGCAATGGTGTAATTGCCGCTGAGAGAGCCGGCGACTGCGGTGAGGAAGTTCGAGGTGGCCGCCGAGCCAGTGCCGAGGGCATTATTGAAGTAATCTGCGACGACGCCGCCGTGCTTGGAGATGTCGAACTTCTCGACGGTGAAGTTGACCTTCGCGACTTCCACGCCGTTGTTCTTGAGGACGGCGGTATAGCTTCCCGCATCAGTAATCGAAGCGATCGCGGAGCCGTCGGATTTGTACCAATCGATGGCGCTATAATCCTTGGAGCCGGAAGCGTCGTACGAAAGCGGAGTACCGTCCGCCTTGGCGAACCTGATGTCCTGCGCGCCGCCGTTGTAGACGATCTCCTTGTTGTAGGAATCGGTGCCGGTGTAGGCGTAGGTGCCGGCGTAGGGGTTCTCGTCGGCGAGCTTGAAGTTCATGGTGACCTTGCCGCCGACGATGACGGTGTAGGTGCCGGCGACGGGGCGGACCTCCTTGCCGTTCTCGTCGGTCAGGGTGCCGCCAAAGTAGGACGCGGCGAAATCAGCCGAGACGGGGTTGCTGAGCGTGACGACAGCTCCCTTGCCGTCAATCTTGTAGCGCCCGCCGCTTACGAGGCCGTCCCAAGTGCCGTCAGAGGCGGCGGCACCGGTCAGGGGCATCGTGTACTCGACGGAGAGCTCGTTATCGATCACGTCGGTCTTGTCGCCGTTCTGGTTGGTGACCTCGGTCGGGACGAGGTACTTGCCGGAGCCCAGGTCGAAGCTGACCGGCTTGGTGAGGTCGCCGGTGAAGACGGCGCCCTTGCCGTCCTCGGCGGCGGTAACCTTGGCGCCGGTGTGCCACTCGGCCGCCAGGGTCTCGATCCCGGTGTCGGCCACGGCCGCCACGGGGGCGACGCCCAGGGAGAGCGCGCCCACCAGGGACGCGGTCACGACGGCTGCCACCTTCTTAGTGTGCTT
>NZ_JAUEIQ010000012.1:0-74659 GCF_030385545.1 Collinsella ihumii
TCATTTTGCCCATTCTGTGTCATCGGCCCCCTTCGCCCTTCTCGGAAAACGCGACGATGCATACACGAGACGAGAATGGGCTCGTTGGGGTTCGTTTCAACCCATCGAGCGGGCCCGAACCGCTGCGTACTCAGATCCGCGTCGGCTCCTTGGTGTAGGAGTTCAGGATCTCGGCCCCGTCCTCCGTCACGAGCACCAGGTCCTCGATGCGCACGCCGGTACGGCCCGGCAGATAGATGCCGGGCTCGATGGAAAACGTCATGCCCGGCTCGACGACATCCTCGTTGACGGCGGAGACGTCGCCCGGCTCGTGATCCTGAAGGCCGATCGAATGGCCCAGGCGATGGGTGAAGTACGGGCCGTACCCGGCGTCCTCGATCACGCGGCGCGCGGCACGGTCGAGATCGCAGAAGCGAACGCCCGGACGAACCAGAGCCTCCGCCGCCTCGTTCGCGCGGCGCACGATATCGTAGATGCGCGCCGACTCCTCATCGGGCTCGCCGAAGAAGAAGGTCCGCGTCATGTCGGAGCAATAGCCCTCGTGCTGGCCGCCGATGTCGAACAGCACGACCTCGCCCGCGTGCAGCACCGTGTCATCCGGCTCATGATGGGGGTTCGCCGCATTCGCGCCGAAGCTCACGATCGGCGGGAACGAGAAGCCCTGCGCGCCGCGGGCCCGATACAGCGCGAGCATCTGCACGGCGATCTCGTGCTCGGTAACCCCGTCGTGCACGAGCGCGGGCAACTCGGCCATGACCGCGTCGTTGATGGCGCTCGACGCGCGCATGAGCTCGCGCTCGCGCTCGTCCTTGCGCGCACGGGTCTGCGCGACCGCGTACGAACCGAGGAAAAACGACGAGGCAGCGCGGCGCTCCTGCAGCGGGAGCAAAAACCCCGAGCGCATCTGGGCATCGACGCCCAAAGGGAGCTCGGGATCGATATGCTCCATGAGCACGCTCGCGATGTCATCGGTGTCGTTGAACACCACCACGTCCGCGTTGTCGTACGAATCGATGGGATACAGCGCGTTGTCGAAGATCACCGGGCGCTTGCCCGGTGCGAGCAGCACGCCGGAGAAGCGCTCGAACATCTCGGCATAGAAGCCCGTGAGATAGAAGATCGACCAGGGATCGGTCACGAGCAGCTGCGAGGAGGGATGCCCCTGCTCGAGCCGCTCCAGCACGCGCCCGACGCGTGCCTCGTCCACATGCGCCATAGGCGCCACCTCCCAATGAAAAAGGGGGACGAATCCCCCATAGCGTTACAGGATGCGGTATTCCACGGTGCCGACGCCCACGGAGATGAAATCGAGGGCGCGGGCGACGGCGGGCTGCATGTCGATCACGCGCCCGTGCGCATACGGGCCCCGATCGTTCACGCAGGCGACCACGGTCTTTCCGCCATAGCGGATCTCGACCTTCGTACCCAGCGGCACATCGAGCATGGCGATGCACATCGACGTCTCCGTCACCGGTTCGCCGCTTGCCGTGAGGCTACCCATGAGGCCGTCGCCGGTGCCGTAATGGGAGGCGACGCCGGTCATCCAGCCGCTCTCGGAGTCCGAGGTCGAGTCCTGCGGGGTTTCCGGGGCGGGCTCGGATTCCTGTGGCGTCTCGGATTCGGATGTATCCTGCGCGGGATCCTGCTCAGGCTGTTGGGAGATCGCGTCGTCGGCCGACTCGGTCGCAGCGGACGTCTGCTCGTATTGCTGCTGCATCTGAGCCTGGATGGCAGCAGCCTCGTCCGCAGCCTTTCTCGCCGCCTCCGCCTCGGCGGCGTCTTCGCTCGCGGCGCGCTCCTCGAGGGCAGCCTGCGCGGCGGAGACCTGATCCAGCGCCTCGGCGGCTTTCTGCCCTTCCGACAGCGCGTCGTCTTTCGCCTGGGTCAGCTCGGCCATCTTGGCGTTCAGCTCAGCCGAGGCCTCCTCGAGGTCCGCGAGCACGCTCGCGTTGTCATCCTGGATGGCGTTGAGGTACTTCATCTGCGTGATGAAGTCGGAGAACGAGGAAGCCGAGAAGAGCAGCGAGATGATGTTGCCCGACGTCTCGTGCATCTTGTAGAGACGCGAGGCCGCCTCGGCGGCGCGCTCGCGGTAGACGGGCATGACGTCCTGCTCGAGATGCAGAATCTCGTCTGCCTGCTGGGCGATCTGGTCGTTCAGCTCTGTCGCCCGCGCGATGGCGTCGCTATGCGTCGCCTGCGCCTGCGCGACCTGCTCGGTCAGGCGATCGAGCTCGACGGTCGTTTCCGCCGTCGCCGCATGGGCGACTGACACGAAGGGGCCAAACGCACCGGTAAGCCCGAGCACCGTCGCGAGCCCGGCCGTGCACGCGATGCGCGACCAGGGGCGAGACGGGCGCGAAGATACTGAGGACATGGGACTCATACGAAAAAGCTGCTCCTTACTCTTGGTTCAAGCATCAGTATAGGGCAAGCCTTAACCTTGAAGTTGAAGTTGAAGAATTTTCACATGAGTGGCATGGGGTGTTGCGTGGGGGTGGGGTTTGGGGAGGAGGTCGGAGGGATGGCGCTCCCCTCTTCGTGGGGTGCGTCTTGTTGAGGCTTGGGCTTGAGGGTGGGCGGGCTGGCGCGACGTGGCGCTTGGTGAGGCTTACTTGCCCATGACATCTGGAATGGCATAGCCGCTGTAACAAACCAGGATGATGCGCGGGGCAGTTCGATACAAGGAGGAACTTTGTCGTGCTGGACATCATGCACGACCAGCGCTTGGCGCCGGAGCGCGTACGGGGGTATCTACGGGCGTTGGGGTTCGTGTTTCCCCTGGAAGCGCTGGAGCCGTGTATCAGGAGCTAGCACGAGTGGATGCGGACGACAGGCAAAGACACTGACGGAGTCGGCAGGATGTGGGAGGTGCACAAGCAGTCGACCCATACGGCGTTGCGGGCATGCCGGGATTGGAGGCCGCTGCTGCTGAACGACAAGACGCAGGCGGTGTGTGACTGTCAGGAATTCACCGACTGGCTGGCGACCTACCTGGCGGAGAGGGGGTTCATGCCCGCGGAGCAGGCGACGATGATGTGCGCGTTCGGCATGGGCATGTGCGCGTGGGCGCTGTGGGTGGACGCCGACGCGAGCCGCGTGCGCATCCGGCACTACGACGCACGGATGGTGGCACCGCTGACGTGGGACGAGGAGGGAGTGGCCAAGTGCGCGTTCGTGACGGGGGCGTTCTACCAGGTGCGCGCGGTCAACCAACTGCAGATGCACCTGCGCGGCGATTCGGGCTACCGCATCGAGACGGCGTGCTTCGACAGGCGGGGCAACGAGGTCGAGCCGGTCGGGGCGTGCCCTGCGTACGCGACGGATTCGGAGTTGCCGACATTTGCGCTCGTCAAGCCGGCGATTGACAACACGAGGGTGGACATGGGCCCCTACGGGCAGTCGGTGTTCGCGGACGCCATCGACGCCATCCAGGCGGTGGACCTGGCGTTCGACGCTATGATCTCGGAGGTGGACAACGGGAAGATGCGCGTCTTCCTATCGGACGTGATGTTCGACCAGGAGGAGGACGGGCGCGGGCGCAAGGTGTCCATCCCGTTCGGGCGGCAGGACTGCACGGTGTTCCGGAAGGCCATGAGCACGGAGGACACGATACGGGAGTTCGCGCCGCAGCTGCGCACGGACGCGCAGGCGAAGGCCTTGCGGATGGCGCTGCAGATGCTCGGGGATTTGTGCGGATTCGGCATCAGCTACTTCGACTTCGACGGGGCCGGGTACGTGAAGACGGCGACCGAGGTGTCGTCGGACAACTCGGCGCTGATGCGGAACATCCGGCGGCACGAGCACGTGCTGGAGAAGGCGGTCGTGGGGATATGCCGGGCGGCGATGGCAGCATCGCGGTCGCTTGGCGTCTCGCTGCCGGACGAAGGTGACGTGCGGGTCAGCTTCGACGATTCGATCATCACGGACACTGCGGCCGAGAAGCGGCAGGACATGGCCGAGGTGGCTGCAGGGCTGATGCTGCCTAACGAATACCGCAGAAAGTGGTTTGGGGAAAGCGACGACAATAGTCGCTAAATGTCCGCCAATATGACTGCGGAAGATATTGAGGTGATATTACGAGAATTACCTCCGCCACATTGTGAAGCGCCGATAGGGATAAACGTCTCGGCGCTTCGGGCGAGGCAATGGGAGCTGCTACTCTTTAACTTTTACCGGCCAGGGATTCTTGATGTAGCGGCCCGGGTTTCGGCAGTTGAGTACTTTCGCATAATTTCCGGCGGCGGTGGCGTTTTCGGGAATGTCTTTCGTGACGACACTTCCTGCTCCAATGGTTGCATTCGATCCTATTACGACATCTTCTACAATGCACACGTTTGGACCTATATAGACATTGTCACCTATTTTTGCTGCATGATCATGATTGGATCCAATTGTAGTAAATTGTGATAGATTGCAGTTATTTCCTATCGTCACCGTTCCGTTTATCACGACGGGACCATCATGGCCGATGTACAGTCCGTATCCAATCTGAGCGCCGATGCCAATATCATTTCGCCTCGAACGAAACAGCCAGAGCAGACGACCGAGTAATCCCCCCCCCTGAGCTTTACGAAACGCTACCAAGTACCTAAAGCCGCTGCTCTTGAGATATTGCTTGATGAATTCTCTACCGCTTACTTTTCCCGACAATCTAAACAGATCGCTCGCTATGAACTCGTTCACGTTCCTCCTCGCTTCAAACGTTTATCTGCCAATCTTTGACATTTCTTCGGCATGGTCTATTCGCCACATGTTCAGCATCTCGCTTATGCCTGTCTCAGCAACCTCTTAATAATATTCCTTATCTTTTTCGGAACTATTGATTGCGCAATCCGTTTTATTCGATATGCTGTGCCACGCTCACGACCGCGCCAAAGCGTCTCTACTTCACCCCAGCCGCTATTGCGATAGGCATCGAGATAGGCGTCCCTATCTTCGGGCAGCTCGCTCGGATGTCGAAGTTGGTCGTTTCCCTTAGCGATGTCACCGAAGGAGACCTCGAATAGGTCGAGCCCGGAGCCGTGACGCATTAGGGACTTCTTGCCGCGCTCGGTGTTCACAAGCACGCAAGACACGCCCCGCTCCAAATCGAAGCGCCCGCCCTCCAATACGTCCGGTCTGCTGTGCTGCACCCCCCAGAAGTCGCCGACGGTGATGTCCGCCGGCCGCAGCGGGCCGGAGAACGGGCAGGAGTAGCAGCTGTCGCGCAGCGTCTTGAGGTTCAGGAAGAGGTCGTAATACGCGAAGTCGTGCGCCGGGATGAAGACCTCCTCGTCACGCGACGAGTCGGCAGCATCGAGTGGCCTCAGGAGGAGGAGGAGGAGGGAGTGGCCCCATCCGCTGCGCTTGCAGCGGAAGCGGAAGTCGACGACGCGCTTGCTCTGCTGGCGCTCGATCGAAGCCACGAGCGACCGGAACATGGCCTCCGACGGGACGCCGTGGCAGACGAGGTCGACCGTGACGAGGTTGGGCCAGTCGCGCCCGAGGTAGCCGCGCAGCCCCGCCACCTGGCATGGGGTGCCGGAGAAGAGCACCTCCCCGCCGGATTCGAGCCGCCTCTTCACCTCAGGGAAGCAGGAGCCCGCGTCGCTCTGGACGTACTTCGACCCCTGCAGGGCGGAGAGCCCCTCCGGATCCTCCGCCATGACGTGCCGGACGTGAAGGCCGTCGTCATCCCGCACGTACGCCGCGCCGAACACGGCCCCGCCACCATCCACGACCGAGCGAGCCAGCCCGTAGAACGCCCCCGCCGAGGCGGAAAGCGACGAGTCCCCACGGTAGCAGGCCGCGTACCACGGCCCCGAGGTCTCCTGCGCATAGCGGTTCTGCAGCCCGCAGGCCTTCCTGCACAGGCCGCAGCCTACGCACAGTCCGGCGTCGATGCGGGGATAGACGAACCCCTCCGGGCTCTCCTCCATGGAGATCGCGCCCTTCGGGCAGTGCGCTGCGCATGCCCCGCACCCGCAGCAGTTTGCCGGCTTCGCCCAAAGATCCCTTGTCTCCATCTACTTCCCCCTCTTGAGAACCGAACGGGCAATAGCCGGAACCCTTCTGACGATGGGCCAGTTGGCCGGCACCGAGTACGCAAGGGCGGCTACGATGCAGAGAGCGAGCGCCGCCGGTGCCCCCGTGTAGCAGTAGGCGTAGTAGAGCGCGAACACCGCCGCGAGCGCCAACAGGGCGACGGCACGCCCCTTGTAGTCCCGGTCGAGATTCGCGTGCTGGCGCACCTTCGCGAGCCGGTACTCGTTCACCGTGAAGGTCGCCGCTAGAGTGGCCACCGAGGCGCCCCACAGGCCGATCGCCGGGATGAGCAGGAAGCACAGCACGAGGCACAGCAGCGCTGAGACCACCGTGGTCGTCCCCATGATCCCCGTGTCGCGGTGCGCGGTGAAGATGCCGCCGTAGAACCCGGAGATGTTGCTGTAGTAGGTCGCGAGCAGCAGGATCGGGACGTAGAGCATGCCCTCGCCGTAGTCGCCCTCGACGAGGAGCCCGTACACCAGCGGCATGAGAGCCGTCATGACGAGGACCACGGCTGCCATAAAGCGGCGCAGCGCCCGGTACACCGCGTTGTAGAAGGCGACCTCGTCGCCATCGGAGCCCAGCGCCCGCGCGGAGCTCTCCTTCCACGACTGGTAGAAGAACCCGTAGACGGTGTCCATGACGTTCGGGAACTTGTAGGACACGGCGTAGACGCCCGCGGCCGATGCCCCCATCACGTTCATGATGATGAGACGGTCGACCATGTTCATGATGGTCCAGGAGACCTTGTTGGGGATGAGCGGCACGGCGTAGCGCACGAGGTCGACGGCGTAGGAGGCGTCGAAGGCCTTGGGATCGACATAGCGCCAGATGCGCTCGCGCACGAGAAACGCCAGCGCCGCCCCGCCCTGCGCGACCACCGTCGCCGAGAGCATACCCACCACTCCCCAGCGAAACACCGCTATGAACACGACGTTAAGCACGATGGTCACGGCAGATGCGATGAAGTTCATGAGTGCGTAAGAGGGCGTCTTGCCAAAACCCCTGAGCACCGCACCGGTCATCTGCAGGAGGGCCTGCGCGACGACGAGCGCGACCACCCAGGCGAGATTTCCCGGACGGAAAAGAGCCCACGCAGCAGCCGCCCCGACAGCGAACACCGAGCAGCCGACTACCATGGCGGCGCAGGAGCAAGTGACCGCACGCCGCTTTTGCGCATCGTTCTCGCAGTCGATCAGGAAGCGGAACAGCGCCTCGTCCATGAGGACGGAAACCACCGGCACCAGGAAAAGCGCGATGGTGTTGATATAGTCCACAGTTCCGTACTCCGCCGTTGAGAGTACGGAGGTGTACAGCGGCAGGAGGAGGAACGACACGAGCTTCGTCGCCATCCCACCGATAGCCAGCACGCCGGTGTTCTTTACAAGTCTCTTCGTTTCGTCCATACGCTACGACAGCGCCCTTCTGAGATAATCCCATGAACCTTTGCGCAGGTCGCTGAGCCTTCGATCGACCTCATTCCAATTCTCGTCAGCGACAGGAGAAGCATCGACATCCGCCACACTTCTCTTTAATATCCCTAATTTGCCTAGGAGGTTGTGCATGCGAGAAGCACTTTCGTCGGTTGCGAACACACGGAAGGGGCGGTGAAAGAGGATGGAGAACACTGTGGCATGAAACGAATTAGTGAGCACCGCATCCGCATGAGCTATGAGCGAAACGAACTCCTCTGGGCCTGCGCCAAAGAGATTCACCGAGTTAGGGATGTGTAGATCCTTCTCGGATATGTAGTAGATGTATGAACCTTCGTTCGCCATCGCCGTTGCGCTCTCGATGAGCTCAGGGCATTCCCGAAGAAGGTACGTGAAGATGTAAGGTCCCTCCTTGATATACGCATTCGCCATGCCGGCGTAGGCGTCGGCATCGAGCAGGAGCGTGGGATCGAGCGTGACCTCGATTTTCTTGTTAACGAGTGGCTGGAATAGTGGGACGGTTTCCCCCTCGCGTACCGAGAGGTAATCGAACTTCGACAGCAACTTCGCCACTTTGCCCTTGTCGAAATTCTCCGGTCTGAACGAGGTGTGTGCCAAGCTGGGGGCATAGGCGACGCGACGCTTGTCCCCTGCGAAAGAAAGGAAGAAGGGCTCGACCACCCCTTGGGTGCAGTCAAGATTCCATATTTGATCGCTCCCACACACAAAGCAATCATTTTCTCTTTGCAACACTTCAAGTTTCTTCTCGTTCCTCCAGTCAAACCTTCTCGTTAGTTGGAAGCGTTGAGCAGCGAACTTTTTGAAGGCGACTTCTCTAGACCAAAAGCGTTTGAAACGTCGAAGCGTTCGGATCGTCTTGCGTGGATGCTTGGGGTCTATTAATCGATATTGCTCCCAATTGTTTGAACGGTAATCAATAAGGTGCACGCTATGACCAAGTTTCGAAATCGCCTCTTGAATGGCATACGCCTGGAGCGCAGACCCAAAATTATATGAACAATGGAATGTCACAATGCCAATCCTCATTGGCACCACGGTCCAATCTCTGTCATTTCGCTATCCTCCACACTTCAATTCATACTTTTTGTATAAGCGCGCAATCATGGCGGATTTCAATACCTGTGCAGAGCTATCATTCAGCGCCAGTGTTTAGCTTGCTTCGGCGCCGTTTCATCCACCCTCTTGCCGTTCGTAACGCCCCGCCAATTCTCTGAGTGACGTGCTGAATGAATAGACCTGGCAGTACGTATCGCTTTTTCAATAAGACAAGAGACAAGCGATGAAGACGAACATGTTTCCCTGCAAACCGAGACATCTGTGGAACTGCTTCCAAAATGCACGAGTTCTCAAGTAGATTTTTCCATGTCCTTGTGGCCTTAGCCAGTTTGAAGATGCTAAGTGATGCCGACCTTCTAAACTGGAAGAAAGCTTCCTGGGCTACCAAGTTTGCCTTCTCGTGCTCGAGCCGCATTTCATCAACTGCAACCACAAAGTCGTTTAGGCTCAGGGCGTCATCGGGGGAAGCATTCCCTACAGTTGATGAAAGACCTAGATCCCAATAGTAGATAGGGACATCTACTAGAGCTATCTCGCTGTCTCCCATTGTGTCTAGAACGGCTAGATTGAATAGCCGATCTTCCGAAAAACGCAAACAAGGAGGAAAGGGCAGACCACCATGTCCCTCCGCTGCTTCTATGACCAATCTTCTCCGAAAAAGACGTGCCCAACATGCATTCCACTCGAAGCCTTGAGACTTGATGGAATCGTAGCCGATTGACTTCCCTTTGATTAGCGCATCTTTTAACACCGATGCAGTAATCTTGGTCGATGTATGATTACCGTCGACGGATGATATGGATACCGTAGAATCCTCGAGATCGCTTCTCGTCATCGAAAAGATGAGATAATCGACCGAGTTGCCATACTGATTCAGCGCGTCTTTTGTTACCCCGTCCCATCCAGCTAATAGATAGTCGTCGGCGTCAACAAACATCAACCATTCCCCGTGCGCAATTGATATTCCGGTGTTGCGGGCGGACGAACGACCCATATTGTCTTGATGGATTACAGTTAACCTGCTATCCGTTAACGCGATTGAGTTTGCGACTGAAATGGTGTTGTCTTCGGATCCATCATCAACAACAATGACTTCAAGATCTTTTCCCTTCCAAGCGCTTATGCTCATCAACGCACGCTTCAAGGATTCAGCAGCATTGTATGCAGGAATAACAATCGAAATCACAGGCGAAGCACAGTTTTCCCTCCTCATTTTGAAGCTCTTGTTTATCACGTAGTTTGCTCGCTTCTCTTCTAAGAAGCGATCATTGTTACAAAGTGCCACTTTGTGATCCCCTTTGCAGATTAGGCGGCTGTAGCCGCAAGACACCAGAGGGCGTAGTTCGATGTTCGGAGCGCAATGAGGACGTCGTCCCATCTGTCGCCAAGCGTGGTTCCCATTCCTTCAAATTCCGAGATAGATGCCAAGAGGGAGCAGCAGGCAGTGAACATCGCGAGTTTCTCCTCCTTAGTCAGTGCGACTGTTCTAGCAAGCATCAACGGGCCCATGTGCATTACGACTTGGTCGAGAATATGCTGCCCATACCCAATGCCAAGTTGTTCACACCAGCGAAGCATTTCCTCAATAACCCAATAGGTATCCAGCCCCTTCTTCTGAAAGTGATAACGCTTTGATATGCTTCCCCGATGCTTGCGGTACTCGTAGAGCTCTTCGTCTATGTAACGGTTTCTGAATATCGGATCTATGCAAAACGCCTGAACTGTGTCCTCAAACCAAAACCCCTCGGGGAACTCGATTCTCCGCCATACTTCACGCGAATAGATACGACCCCAAGGAGCACCGTGACTCCTCTGACCCTTATGCGATGAATGTTTCGAGCCATCTGCCGACACCGTGAGGTAGTCCGCTGTGACAAAATCACATCCGCCCTTGTCGTACTCGCGGCACAAGGTTTCTATCGCGTTTGGCACGAGCATATCGTCGGAGTCAACGAACGAAATCAACGCTCCCCTCGCTTTTGAAATACCGATGTTTCGTGCCCCAGAAAACCCCCTATTACTTTGGTGGATGACGCATAAGCGAACATCATCCAGAGCAAGACGGTCGAGGATGTCGCCTGTGCCATCGGTCGATCCATCGTCGACCGCAATAACCTCGACAGAACGAGAGGTCCTTTGTCCGAGTACCGACCTGACGCACTTTTCGACGTACGCCCGGGCGTTGTAGCAAGGGATAATAATGGTGACATCCGCCTCGGGATCACTTGGCCAATCCCTAGACGCTGGCAAGTCGCAGGCTGCCGGCCTAGGGGATGCGTTCTCTAGAACAGTCCGCGCGCTTTCCGTAGACGGAAGCACAGTGCGGCCACGGTTTACCGCCCATTTTCTCACCATACGGTACAGGCCGCCTGATCTAAGGGCGGCACGGGCGGCTTTCATGAGTATCTTGATAAGCAGCCCCATTTTATCCCCGTGATGACTTCGCTTGATTAGATAACACCGGACGCCATGCATGATGGCTTTCTTTTGGTAGAATTCCGCCGGCCAAAAAAAGCAATGGTACGCAAAGCACTGGGTTGAGTGCGTGAACCTCGGTGACTCCGAATAGCAGAAGCACTAGAATTAGAGGAAGTTCTATCCCAAGTCGTGAGTCCTCTCGACGCGTTCGAGCAAAAACACACCAACAGAAAAATCCCGAGAATACGAGACCAAATACGTATAGGCCCGATGCATAAACGCAGTCCAGGGTTCCGAAATAAGATACCCATCCTGTGCTGCTCACGATTCTCGACGGTTCAAACTGCTGGCCAAGAATTGTGATGCCTTGAGTCACAAAGCAGTTATGCCAAAGCGAGACCCTTCCTGTAAGCAAACTTCCTAATGAGTCCCTATATAGTGGGCCAGAAATCAAATAGACCAGCACAAACAGCAGGATTGGCATGACACCGACAAAGTGCGTTACCCAACGACCTGAAAACAGGCCCCGTTCCCGCTGAACGGCAAAACAGATTATTTCGAGCAACGTGAGGGTGAACGAGGTCCTTGAATCTGTAAACAAAAACGTTGCTGCTGCAATCAACGCCAACACAACAAAAGAGGAGAATCTTAGCCATTCATAACGCAGATACATATATATGCCACACATCATCATAACGATTGCCGCAAACATATTGGGATGACTAAAGAAGAACGAGAATCTCGCAGTTCCCCCTGCGTAACGATAGGAATAGCTCAGCCTGTCAGGTTCTAGAATGGCTGTTATTCCCGATACCACTACAAGATAGGCTACCGACATGGCCGTTACGGCAAACCATAGTTTTGCAATATCTCTGACGTTACCTGCTGTTGCGGCGGCGATTATGCAAAGTGTCACTGTCAGGGGAATCGTTTCTCCCGACGCAAGGTAGGCATATGCACAAGCAATAATGATTAAAAGAAGGGGGATAATCCTTTTCCCATATTCTTTTGAGTGAAAGAGTACGTGGAAGAGTAGAAATATCGAGCCCAACAAGAGAAGACCATCATCAAGCAGCTCGGGCAAAACGAGCAGTGATGTCATACTGAAAAAAGACCTAATGTAGATGCATAGAAATCCAACGACAAATGTCGCTGACAACTGTAGGATTGAGCTCCGATTCGAAGCAGTTCCAAGCTTGACAGCCGTATCTTCCGTCAGGATAGATTTTGCCATTTTATTCATCTTTGCTCTCTTGTCATAACATCGCGAGTAACATTGAAGAGGCTTATAGCGCCATTACGAATCCCTTTTACTTTAATTTCCCCAATGGTTCTCCCAATGATCTGCGCGATTCGACGTCCCAAAAATGGGGCTAGTAAACGCACAATCTTTTGCTTTACTCTGAGTTCAGGCTCAGTCCAGCTTCCCGATGATTGATGGATACTGTAGGTGTCCCTCTTGATGTGATAGCCGCCGATGCCATATACCGGATTGAACGCGCTTGACGGAAGTAGAGTCCAATCACCAACTGTTTGCCATTCATCCTTATGTGAATAGCCAAGCTTTTCAAGCTCGGCAACGAAGACATCGTTCACCGTATTACGGATAAGATATTCTGGATCATCAATAAAGCTCATAACCTCATACCGGGACAGAACGGATGCGACCACAGGGTCGTGCGGTCTTGCAACGAGGATTAGACCAGGGGCAACCATTCTCGACAACTCTTCAATTGCAGATAAAGGTGAATAATCCTCAACAAGTGATGTGATGTCCCTTATCAGTTTGCTCCCTAGATCCATGTATACGCCGCCGTAGTCGTAAATCATCTTGAACCGGGCGTAGTCGGCCACGAAGGCATACTTTTTTGCGTCGTACGCTTTCCTGGTCCAGTCGCAGGAGGTCACGTCGAATGTCGTTTCGTCGCATCGACGAATCTCGAAGCCCGGGGCGAAGCGCTCCCACGAAGCCAGGGTCTTTTTCGCCGATTTAGAAAGCTCTCCGCCGCCGAACCAGCAGTAATGAATTATCTTGGGCACTTCTTGTAACGATTCGTCTTCGGCCATGTTTTGCCTGGTGCCATTCAAATTCTGCAGAGATGTCATTACTGCACCCCTTCATAGATCTCAAGAGTTCGGGTGACGGCAGAATCCCAGCTGTACTTGGTTGACACACGAGAGCTGGCGGCACGCCCCAAAGAAGCGACATGGCGACAATCCCCAAGCAGGGATTCGAGCACCGCTCGCAAGTTTGCAACCTGTCCGCATCCGAAGACAGCTCCCGTCTCAGCGATGACTTCCGCGCATTCGGGAATGTCGCTCGTGACGCAGCAGCGGCCATGCGCCATGGCCTCGAGCAGGCTCATGGGCATACCCTCCACGTCGGAGGGCAGGACGTAGAGATAGGCGTTGGAGTAGAGCTCCTCCAACATCCGGCCCTCGACGAACCCCGTCATGATGACGCGCGGGTCGAGCTCGGCGCAGGCGCGCACCTCCCCATAGAACCCCGATGTGTCGGACGACCCGCCCGCCATCACCAGGCGTTTGTCGGTGTCCAGTTGACGAAATGCCTCCAGCAGCAGCTCGGGGCGCTTCTCGGGCACAATGCGGCCGAGGTAGAGAAGGTAGGAGCCCTCCGAAAGCCCCCATCGTTCGGCGATAAGGTCGGCGGGGACGCGCTTCGCAATATCAACGCCGTTGGGCACGAAGTGGGTCTCGCGGCCGTACTCGCTCTGGAAGTAGTCCTGCACAGACCTCGACAGCACGATGAGGGCATCAGCCTTCTGGGCCGCCATCCGCTCACCGCGCTTGATAACGCGGGAGGCAACGCCGCCCCACTTGGCGCGCTGCCAGTCGAGCCCGTGGATGGTTGCCACGGTGCGAACGCCCGCGCGCGCAGTGAGCGGCAACGCGTTGCAAGGCCCCTCGGCGTGGTAGTGGATCACGTCGGGGCGATTCTTCAATGCCGCGCGCGTGGCGGCGTAGGCCGACGTCAGGGCGGCGAGCCCCTTGACGTCGACCGTCCTGACGGGCACGACGCGCACGCCCTCGTACTCATAGGGCTCGGTCGGCGCAGGATTGCCGTTCACGTCGGTGCCGCTGCGGTCATAGCAGATCACCTCGTGCCCGAGCGCGGCCATGCGGGTGGCGAGCTCGGTCACGACGACCTCGATCCCGCCCTCGCGCGAGCCCGTCCTCTTCTGTCCGATCATCGCTATGCGCATGGTCGTCCCCCGTTGCTCAGGGCAGCGGAATACAGCTCGATATAGGCGGCGGCGAGGTCCTCGGCGGCGGCATGTATCTCGTATCCCGCTCCGGAGAGCACCTCTATGGGCTTTGCGGCGCGTCCGCCGCCCGCGAGGCGGACGGCGGCATCGGCCCATACGCCGATGGGGGCATCGGGCGGCAGGGATTCGGCGGTCGGGAGGAGCAGCGTCTCGCCCGACACCGCCTCGGATGCGAGCACCGGAAGACCGTTGGCCTGAGCCTCGATCAGCGCCAAAGGAATACCCTCGTGGATACTCGGGAACACCACGACGTCGAATGCGTTGACGATACGCTCCGCGTCACCCCTCACCCCGAGGAAGCGCGCGAAGGGGGCGAGACCCGCCCGCTCGGCAGCCCCCTCAACCTCCTGGCGGAGCTCGCCGTCACCGACGAGGACGAGAACAGCGTCTTCGCCTCGCGAGCGCAGCTCACCCAGCAGCCTGATGAGGAGGGCGTGGTTCTTGACTTTCGAGAAGCGCCCAACATGCCCGATCACCGTCTGGCCCGGAGTTATGTGGAGCTCAGCGCGAACCTCATCGCGCGCCTCCGAATCGAACCGATACGAATCCAGTTCGATGGCGTTTCTCACGACGCGGATCTCGCTGCGATGCGACTCGCCGAACAGGTAGACGCCGGAGGCCATGCTGCAGGCCCAGTAGCGGTTCGCCACTTTGGGCAGCTTCCAGCGCGCCATCTCCTTGATGGGGTATTTCAAATCTCGGTCCACCGAATCGTTGTGCGAGTGCGCTATCCTCACCGGCACGCCGCACTCCCTCGCCATCGCAAGAGGGAACGCGGACATGGAGTCGATATGGGAGTGCACGACCGGGTAGCGATGCTCGGCGAAGAAACGCCGCATGAACCTCCGGTAAGAAGGCCAGTGCTGCGGATAGAGTCTTGGTGCGCGGTAGATGTGCCCGCCGAGCGACTCGATCTCATCCTCGTAGTCCCCGCGCCAGTCGCGATGCACGAGGAAGTCGAGCTGGATCTGGTCGCGGTCGAACTCGCGGTAGTAGTTCATGATCATCGTCTCGAGGCCGGCCCGGTCCATCGCGTTGACGACCTCCAAGATGCGCACGGGTTTTGCCATCAGTACGCCCCCTTGCCGTTGAGCATGGAGCGGATGGTGCCGAACACGAGGCCGAGGTCGTGGTGGAGCGAGCGGCGCTCGATGTAGTCGAGGTCGAGGTCGACCATCTCCTCGAAGGAAGAGTCCGAGCGCGTGGACGCCTGCCAAGCCCCACCGCATCCGGGTTTCACGCGCAGGCGCTGCATGGCGCGCTCGTCGTACTGGAAGACCTCCTTCGGCAGCGCCGGCCTGGGCCCGATGAGGCTCATCTGCCCCGCGAACACGTTGAGCAGCTGGGGCAGCTCGTCGATGCTGTGCTTCCTGATGAACTTGCCGATGCCGGGGATGACCCTCGGGTCGTCCTTGATCTTGAAGAGCGGCCCGTCCGCCTCGTTGGCCTCCTGGAGCTGGTCGAGCATCTCGTCGGCATGGGGCACCATGGAGCGGAACTTCCACATGCGGAACAGGCGGTAGGTTCCGTTCCCGCGCACGCGCCCCACGCGCATCTGGCTGTAGAGCGGGCCCGCGCCGGGGGACTTGATGCAGATCGCGGCCGAGAGGATGAGTCCGGGCACCAGCAGCACGGCGATGGCCGCGCCAGAAACAACGATGTCGATGATGCGCTTGGCGGTGCGGTAGCCATGGCGGTGCGGTAGCGGGCGCACGCCCGAGTCTGCGCCGCGCAGCATGCGCGCCGCCTCGGCGTCGGTGACGCTCGTCCGGATCCAACCGGTCTTATCTTCGGTTGTCGCTTGGGGTGCGGAGGCCCCTAACACCGCCTCCTCGGGGGTCACCACGCCAGCCCCCGTATGACTAAGCGGGGCATCGAGTGCCCCCTCCCTCAAGATTTGAGGGCATGCCTTGTTCCATCAATCTCATTGGCAAAGATCCCGACCCTGATCCCGTGTTCCTGCAGTTGCGGTGGTGCTTGGCAATCAGCCGTTCGCGTCAGCTCTTGAACGGCACGTCTATGGGCGCCTGCTCGGTGAAGGCGGAGTCTCCCTCGCCCACGAGCACCTGGCAGCGCCTGCGGTGCCGGTCGACCTTGGAGATGCGCGCCTCCTGGCCCACGAGCGGGCCGGACTGCACGTGCAGCACGCCGTCCGTGATCACGGCGGTGGAGCTGCGGATGACGTGCGACGAGTCCATGGCGGCGGCGTACCACGCCGCGGCCTCGTCGGCGAGCGGGGCCCAGGACCTGACGTCCGTTCCCACCAGCTCGACCGGGAGCGTGAGGCCGGCAATCGCCTTGGCGAGCCCCGCCGCGTCGGGCGAGACCGCGAAGGCGTAGCCCCGGTACATGTTCACGGGCTCCAGGAACCACACGCCGCCGCGCTTCATCCAGCGCTCCTTGCGCAGGACGAAGGCGTCAGTGAGGACGGACGCCGACAGCAGGCGCTTGAGCTCGGCGCAGATCGACGCCTCGCGCCCCTCCGGCATCCGCAGGAGGTACCAGCGCTCGCGGCCCCTGGGGCTGCGCCGCCCCATGGGGAGCCCCGTGGCCAGGCTGCCGCCGCGGGCTCCCGACCTCGCTGATGGCACTGTTGCGACGGGCATCCGATCCCTCCTCCCCGGCCCTGCCGCGCCCCAGAGGGCGCGAAAAGGTACACCTTTTTAGACTCATATTTCGGACCCCATTATACACATCCGCGCACCGCAGCGTGTAAGGAAACCGCAGCTCTCCACATGTGTCCCACTCTTGCCTTTTGATAATCGGGTACCCCTTCAAAACGTGTACTTTTTGACGAAATCCGCGCTACCAACTACCTGCGCTTTCGCGCCCTTATACTCTCGGCAGATTCGGAATGCCGGGGCCCACGGAGCCTGCGTCCTCAACGAGATAGCTTCCTCCGCACCCGCCTCGCGCCCGCCCGCCGTCCTCGTGAACGCCATGGGCGCGCACGGCATCCCGAAGCGCCTGCGCACGAAATGGCTCAGCAGCCGCCGCATGGTTCAGATATGTAGCTTCCTGTACCTCTTCTCGCAGATCGCACCCGCAGGCTCAGTCCGCTCCGCAAGAGAGTCGGCCCTCGGCGCACTGTTCAGGGCGGGCGACGCATGCGGCCTGCCCCCGGAGAACCCAGGATTTGCGGCACTTCTCTTCATGAAGCGCTTGACGGCTTCCCTCGGCCTGCTAAACTAAGGTCACGTTGCAAAGCCTTCGGGCTTATCGGGGCGGGACTGCGAAAGCGGTTCTGCCCCGTTTTCGTTTCGGACGGCTTCCCCGCAACCGGATAAGCGGAACTGCCGTCGCCCCGCGCTCGGTCTGAAGCTGCCGGCACCATGTCCTAAGCCAAGCGAAATCGCCGGCACCGCACTCCGCAGCATAAATTGTAAGCACGCTTGACATCCCGCGATCCCAACGCGATCCGGACTCGCAACATCGCCGCGAAGCCCCTCGACCGGGGGCCTCGCGATGCGCTGCGCGCTCGATGCCGCGCGCCCCGTTTGCCCGACAGACGCTCTCTCGCCAGCTACTTCGATTTCATCATGAAGCTCGTTTACATCTGGTGCCAAAAGCGGGCATAATGACAGCAGTTGAAAAAACCTCAGGGTTTTGTAAGGGCGTGTCCGGGAGACCGGATGCGCTCTAGTTTTATCCAGGGCACGAATGCGGCATAACGGCGCCGGACGTAAACACCTCCGGGTTTTGCAAGGCAGGATCACGCGAGTGGTTCCACCTTATTTTAAGGCTCCTCGCAGCGTGTCTTCAGGACGCAAGAAGAGGATTCACAGACCCGTCCAGGATTCTTAGTAGCAATGTTGTTGATTAAGTCGCATGAAAGATCATGCAGAAAAAAGAGCCTGCCCGGGTTAATCGAGATGCCCCATCAAACCCAAGCGCCTCCGGCGCGTCCCAAGGCGACCCGCCACCGCACAACACGGCCGCAGGCCACCTCGAGACGCCTCAAGCTACCGCCTCCGCAACAACCCGGCAACCTCACCGGCAAGTGTGATGGTCCCGGCGGCGACAACGGGCTCTCCCGCCCCGGTGAGCGCGTCCAGCGCGTCGGCGACCGTGTCGTAGACGGAAAGCAGGCCGTCAGGCGCCCTCCCCTCCCGCTCGAGCTCCTCGGCGACAAGCTGCGCAAGCTCAGCTGGAGCAAGCGCACGCTCGGACGCTGTCGCGGTCACCGCGAAGCGCGGGAACGCCGGGACGAGTGTGCGCACGATGCCGGACACGTCCTTATCGGAAAGCGCAGCGATGAGCAGCAGCGGTCGCTTCGAGACGTCCTCGTCGACCTCATCGAGCGCACTGACAAAGTTCTCGCAGCTCTGGGGGTTGTGGCAGGCATCGATGAGGACAAGGGGCCGACGCCGCACGATATCGAACCGCCCGGGCGTGGGACAGGTCTCCAGGCTGAGCTGAAGCGAGGCGGGGCTCAGCTGGCGGCCGAGATACGCCTCGACCAGATGGATGGCGCAGGCGGCGTTTTGAGGCTGGTAGCTCGGCTTGGGAAAGCGCACCTCGTAGGTCGTCCGCTCAGTTGCCGTGGCGAAGACGAGCATGTCCCCCACATGGCGCGGAAGCTCGCGCACCTCATGGGTCACGACGAGCGGCGTCACCCCGCAGGCTTCGCAGCGCTCGTCCATCACGCGCTGCACCTCCGGCTCGTGCGTCCCCTCGCCGAGCACGACGATGCGCCCCGGCTTGATGACGGCGGCCTTCTCGGCCGCGATCTCGCCTAAGGTATCGCCCAGGATGCGCATGTGGTCGAGCCCGATGCCCGTGATGGCGACCGCCACCGGATCGGCCGCGCTCGTGGCGTCCCAGCGGCCGCCCATGCCTACCTCGAGCACCGCGACATCGACCCTCGCCTCGGCGAAGACGACGAACGCGGCAACGGTCAGCAGGTCGAACGGCGTGATTGTGTAGGCGCGCTGCCCTGCCGCCGTGCGCGCCGCGTTGACGCGCCGGCCCGCCTCGACCGCGGCGGACACGCCATGGGCGAACGCGGCGTCGGATATCACGCGGCCGTCGATCTCCATGCGCTCCGGGTAGCGCACGAGCTGGGGCGACGTGTAGAGCGCGCAGCGAAGGCCCTCCCCGGCAAGGATCGCCGCGGCGAAACGGGTCGTCGAGGTCTTGCCGTTCGTGCCCGCGATCTGCAGGCAGTCGTAGTGCTCGTCGGGACGCCCGAGCTCGTCGAGCATGTCGACGACCGTCTCGAGCAGCGGGCCTGCGTCGCCCGAGATGCGGCCCGTGTCGGCGGCAAGCGAAACCGCCTCGTTAAAGGAAAGCTCGGGCACCTCGAAGGGCACCGCGTACGCATCGGTTCGTTTAGGCATATGGGTCAGCTCCTACGTTTCATGTGATCCAGAGCGCCGCGCCATCTGCGGGCACGGCCGGGAAGCACCGATCAATTGCTTTCGCGGCGGTCGGTCTCGTGGCGAGGCGGATGCGGGCGAAGGCGAGGAAGGCGCAGTGTACCTGCGCCGACGCAGCCTGAGCGCGCAGGCGCCCGCCACGGGGCCGACCGGTGCGGAATGAATTGATCGGTGCTTCCCGAGATACTACCACGCGGCGTCCCCACGCGGGCGGACGCGGGCAATGTGGATGCGGGCGCTTGGCGCCACCGCGGGCGCCGCATGTGGAGGGAGCGTCAAGAATGCGGGTACCGGTACCTCATTGTCGGCTCACGCACAGACCCGCAGATGGCACCTAGAACAAAACCACGCAAAGTGCAGGCCATTTCATATAAACGGGCCGCACCAGGCGATATGCTAAAGCACAACCGCACGCTGAAACGAACTCAGCTGGGACCACGACGCGAACGATGGGAGAAGAGCATGGCGATTCATGTTGTCGAGGAGGCAAACAGGTGCCTCGGGTGCAAGCGGGCGATGTGCCAGATCAAGGGATGCCCCGTCCACACGCCCATCCCCGAGGTGATCAACCTGTTCAAAGAGCGCAAGATGGACGAGGCGGGCACGCTGCTGTTCGAAAACAACCCCATGAGCGCCGTCTGCTCGCTTATCTGCAACCATTCCAACCAGTGCGAGGGCAACTGCATCCAGGGGCGCAAGGGCAATCCCGTGCATTTCTCCAGCATCGAGAGCTACATCTCCCGCACCTACCTCGACCGCTACACGCCCAAGCGCGCGGAGCCCAACGGCAAGTCTGTCGCCGTAATCGGCTCGGGTCCCGCGGGCATCACCGTCGCCATCAAGATGGCGGAGGCGGGCTGCGACGTCACCGTGTTCGAGCAGAAGGCTGAGGTCGGCGGCGTGCTGCGCTACGGCATCCCGGAGTTCCGCCTGTCCAAGGAACTCGTGAGCCGCTATCGCGACATCATGGTCTCGCTCGGCGTGCGCCTGCGCCCCTCCACCACCATCGGCGGCGCGCTGAACATCGACGATCTGTTCCGCGACGGCTACGACAGCGTCTTCGTGGGCACAGGCACCTGGCGCGCCCGCAAGCTCGACATCCGCGGCCAGGGGCGCGGCAACGTCTTCTTCGGCATCGACTACCTCGTGGACCCCGATTCCGTCGACTTGGGCCGCGACGTGGCGATCATCGGCGTGGGCAACGTCGCCATGGACGTGGCGCGCACCGCGCTGCGCCACGGCGCGCACCGCGTGACGCTGTACTCCAACACCAACAACGTCACGGCGAGCTCGGAGGAGGTCGAGTACGCCGAGCTCGAGGGCTGTGAGATCGTGCGCGGCAAGGACGTCATCGCCATCGAGAAGGAGGGCCCCGTCTTCCGCACGGCGATCTTCGATGAGGACGGCAACGTGGTCGGCTACGAGGACGAACTCGACCACGTGTCGTGCGACACCGTCGTGATCGCCGTGTCGCAGCTGCCGAAGGACAAGCTCGTGCTCACGACCGACGGCCTTGCCACCAACGACCGAGGCCTGCTCGAGGTGGACGAGAAGAACATGTGCACCGTTCCCGGCGTCTTCGCCGCCGGCGACGTGGCGACCGGCCCCCGCACCGTCGTGCACGCAGTCGCCGGCGCCAAGGTGGCCATCGAGGGCATGAAGGAGTACATGGGCATCGCCTAGCCGATGCGCTGAGACTCCCTGCAACAGAAACGGGGCCCGTTGCCGCATACGGCAACGGGCCCCGTTTCTCTTAGCGAGGGGGCCGCAGCTTTTGGGACGGATCCTCAAAAGCAGCAGCCCCTCCGGCTTGGCTACGCGAAATCGGCCAGCTGGGCCTTGAGCGCGGCGATCTCGGCCTCGAGCTCAGCGGCGCGCTCGCGCTTCTTTGCCACGACCTCGGGCGCAGCCTTAGCCACGAAGCCCTCGTTGGCGAGGGTTTTGTTGGCGCTCGCCAGCTCCTTCTCGTCCTTGGCGATGGTCTTCTCGATACGGGCGCGCTCGGCATCGAAGTCCACCAGGTCGCCCACGACCACGTAGGCGTTGAAGTCCGGTCCGGCCAGAGCGATGGATCCCTCGGGCTTGGCAAAGCCCTCCTCGCCCATGACGTTCAGCGCCTTCACGCTCGCAAAGCCGCGGATGAACTCGGCCATGCCCTCGATCGCCTCTGCGACCTCGGCGCTGTGGGCGCACACGTGCACATCCAGCTGCTCCTTGGGGCTGATGCGGTAGCGGGCGCGCGTGGAACGCACGTCGGTCACCACGGCGCGGGTGAGCTCGAAGGCGCGCTCGGCCGGCTCGTTCACCCAGCGCTCGAAGTCAGCGGGCTCGGGCCATGCGGCGACCATGAGGGCCTCGGCACGCTCGCCGCCCATATCCAGGCAGCTCGCGGGCATGACGTCCCAGATCGCCTCGGTCACGAACGGCATGAGCGGGTGCATGAGGCGCAGGCTCGTATCGAGCACGAAGATGAGGTTGCGCTGCGCCTGCAGGCGGGCGCCCTCGTCCTTCAGACGGCTCTTGGTCACCTCGACGTACCAGTCGCAGACCTCGTTCCAGAAGAAGCTCTGGATGCTGCGCGCGACGTCGCCGAACGTGTAGCCCTCGATGCCCTCGGTCACCGCCGCGACCGTCTTGGCAAGGCGGCTGAACATCCAGGCGTCGGCCGGCGTCTCGGCCACCGGCTCGCCCGGGGTGTAACCCTCCATGTTCATAAGGAGGAAGCGGCTCGCGTTCCAGATCTTGGTCACGAACGACTTGGCCTGCTCGGTGCGCGGGCTACCCTTGAACTCATGCGTCTTCTTATCGATGTCCGCATCGAACTTGACGTCCTGGTTGTTGGTGAACAGGGAGAGCAGGTTGAAGCGCATGGCGTCAGCGCCGTACTTGTCCATGAGGACCATGGGGTCCACGCCGTTGCCCTTGGACTTGGACATGCGGCTGCCGTCCTTGGCGAGGATCGTCGGGTAGATGACGACGTCGTGGAACGGCTCCTCGCCCAGGAAGTACTCGGAGCTCATGATCATGCGGGCGACCCACAACGCGATGATGTCGCGCGCGGTGACGAGCGCCGTCGTGGGATGATGCCCCTCGAGCGCCTCGGGCTTCTGCGGCCAGCCCTGCGTGGCGAAGGTCCACAGCTGCGAGCTGAACCAGGTGTCGAGCACGTTCTCGTCCTGATGCACGTGGTGGCCGCCGCACTTGGGGCACACGTCGGTGTCCTCCATGAGGGCGTCCTCCCAGCCGCAGTCCTCGCAGTAGAACACGGGGATGCGATGGCCCCACCACAGCTGGCGGCTGATGCACCAGTCTTTGAGGTTCTCCATCCAAGTGAGGTAGGACTGCTTCCAGCGCTCCGCGTTGAAGCGGACGCGGCCGGACTCCACGGCCTCGATCGCGGGCCCCTTGAGCTTGTCGACAGCGACGAACCACTGCTCGGACAGCCAGGGCTCGAGCGTGGTGTCGCAGCGGTAGCAGTGCATGACCGAGTGGTCATGGTCCTCGATGTGGTCGAGCAGGCCGTGCTCCTCGAACCATGCCACGACGGCCTCGCGGCACTCGTCGCGCGTCATGCCGGAGAACTCGCCGTAGCCGTCCACGACGACCGCGTGCTCGTCGAAGATGTTGATCTGCGGAAGGTCGTGCGCGGCGCCCATGGCGTAGTCGTTGGGGTCGTGCGCGGGCGTGACCTTGACGAAGCCGGAGCCGAAGCCGGCATCGACGTGCCAGTCCTCGAAGATGGGGATCTCGCGGTTGACGATGGGCAGCATCACGGTCTTGCCCACGAAGGCGGCCTTCTCGGGATCCTTGGGGCTGACGGCGACGCCGGTGTCGCCGAGCATGGTCTCGGGGCGCGTCGTGGCGACGACGATGTAGTCCTGCCCGTTCACCGGCTCGGTCAGCGGGTAGCGCAGGTGCCACAGGTGGCCGGACTCGTCTTTGTACTCCGCCTCGTCGTCCGAGATGGCCGTGGTGCAGGAAGGGCACCAGTTGACGATGCGCTTTCCGCGGTAGATGAGCCCGTCGTGGTACCAGTCGCAGAAGACGCGGCGAACGGCCTCGGCGTAGTCATCGTCCATCGTGAAGCGCTCGTGCTCGAAGTCGACCGAGCAGCCCATGCGCTTGATCTGCTCCTTGATGGTGCCACCGTACTCATGCGTCCAGTCCCAGCAGGCGTCGATGAAGGCCTCGCGGCCCATCTCGAGGCGGTTTTTGCCCTCCTCTTTCAGCTTCTTGTCGACCTTGGTCTGCGTGGCGATGCCCGCGTGGTCGGTACCCAGGATCCACTGGGTGGAGCGGCCGCGCATGCGCGCCTCGCGGACGATGGCGTCCTGGATGGAGTCGTCGAGCGCATGGCCCATATGCAGCACGCCGGTCACGTTGGGCGGCGGGATGGTCACGGTGCAGTCGCCCACACCGGGACGACGCTGGTAGTAGCCGCCGTCGAGCCACTTCTGAAGGATCTTGGGCTCGTTTTCAGACGGATCGTATGTCTTGGGCATCTCTTCCATGCGAAATTCCCTTTCTGTTGCGATACACAAGTCTTGAGGTTACCACGAATGTCCCCGCGGTTGCGCCATACCTACGGGAAATCGTAGGTTGACCCCATTGTCGGGAGAAGACGGGACGACGTGCATGTCCTCCGCCGCCGTCGCGCAATCTATGATTTCCGGATCGTGGTCAATTTACCCATCGAACCGGGAGCCGGGCGCGCCGCACCCCGCCTGAGGGCCTAACGCGCAAGTGAAATCGCAATATCTGATATTAATGTTCTTGGCCCGACGGCGGCATCAAAGCCTCCGTCGGCACGATATCCCTGAAAACGCCCGGCTTTCAGGCCGCCAGAACCCCTCGCAACTCGGCAAAATCCCGGTTCGATGGGCAAATTGACCACGATCCGGAATCTATACCGCAGCAGCCGCGCTCCGCACGCCCATCCCAGCCCAACGCGGCGGCTGCAAGCCGGCACACAGCCGCCACACTAAACAAGGGCGCGTCCGGGACGAACCCGGACGCGCCCTTGCGCGGAAATGAGCCGGAACTTAGTCCAGGTCGACCTCGTACACGCGACGGGGCTCCTCCTCGCCGCGCACGCAGGCACCGGTCACGACGACCTTGGCGACATCCTGCTCGCTCGGAAGGTCGAACATCGTCTTTTGGAGCAGGTCCTCGCAGATGCTGCGCAGGCCGCGCGCACCGGTCTTGCGGGCGAGCGCGAGCTTGGCGATCTCGTGCAGGGCCTCATCCTCGAACTCCAGATCGCAGTCCTCGAGCTCGAACATCTTGCGGTACTGGCGCACGATGGCATTTCGGGGCTCGGTCAGAATCGACACGAGGTCGTCTTCGGACAGCGCGTTGGTCTGCGTGATCACCGGCGTACGGCCGATGAACTCGGGGATCATGCCGAATGCGTTCAGATCCTGCGGGAGAACCTGCTTGAGCAGGTCGTTCTCGTCGGCCGACGTGGGGCCGGCGATCTCGGAGTTGAAGCCCACGCCCTTGTTGCCCACGCGATCGGACACGATCTTGTCGAGCCCCACGAAGGCGCCGCCGCAGATGAACAGGATGTTCGTCGTGTCGATCTGAAGCAGCTCCTGCTGCGGATGCTTGCGTCCGCCGGTGGGCGGCACGCTGGCGACCGTGCCCTCGAGGATCTTGAGCAGCGCCTGCTGCACGCCCTCGCCGGAGACGTCGCGCGTGATCGACAGGTTCTCCGCCTTGCGCGCGATCTTGTCGATCTCGTCGACGTAGATGATGCCGATCTGCGCGCGGGCGATATCGCCGTCGGCCGCGTTGATGAGCTTGAGCAGGATGTTCTCGACGTCCTCGCCCACATAGCCGGCCTCGGTGAGCGCCGTCGCGTCGGCGATGGCGAACGGAACCTCGAGGATGCGCGCGAGCGTCTGCGCGAGCAGCGTCTTGCCCGTACCCGTGGGGCCGAGCAGCAAGATGTTGCTCTTGGCGAGCTCGACATCATCGAGGTCGCCGCCGACAGCGTGCTTGCCGAGCGCCTTGCCCTTATCGGTGGCCTCGGTGTCCGCCTCGCGCTCGAGCACGCGCTTGTAGTGGTTGTACACCGCCACGGACATGGCGCGCTTGGCTTCCTCCTGGCCCATGACGTAGGCGGAGAGCTGGTCGTAGATCTCATGGGGCGTCGGCACGCGCTTGATGAGCTGCGAGGCAACGTGCTTGGTGTCGGGCTCCGGCTCGGGCTCGGGTTCGGAGGCCGCAAAGCCCATCCCCTCGGGCGGGAACGGCATCTGCTGCTGCGCCGCCAGGAAATCCTGGGCGAGCGATTCCTCGAGGATCTCGGAGCACGCGGCTACGCACTCGTCGCAGATGAAGATGTTGGAGGGACCCTTGACGAGCTTGCGCACCTGATCTTGGGTCTTGCCGCAAAACGAGCAGTGGATGGGGCCGAACCCCACCTCGCCGGGCGTCATGTCGTTGGCCATTACTCAGCACTCCCCTGCGTGGCGGCGCGGGACGTGACGATGCGGTCGACCAGGCCGTACTCGAGGGCGGCGTTCGCACGCATGTAGTGGTCGCGCTCGGTGTCGGCCTCGACCTTCTCGAAGGGCTGGCCCGTCGCGTCGGACAGGATCTGGTTGAGGTTGCGGCGCGTCTCCTTGATCTCGCGCGCCGCGATTTCGATCTCGGTCTGCTGGCCCTGGGCGCCACCGCTCGGCTGATGAATCATGATCATGGAGTTGGGCAGGCAGAAGCGCTTGCCCTTCGCACCGCTCGCCAGCAGGACGGCGGCCATGCTCGCTGCCATGCCCACGCAGATGGTGGACACGTCGGGCTTGATGAAGTTCATGGTGTCGAGGATGGCAAGACCCGAATACACCTCGCCGCCCGGAGAGTTGATGTACAGCGAGATGTCCTTCTCGGCATCCTGGCTCTCAAGGTGCAGCAGCTGAGCGATGACGAGGTTGGCCGTCGTGGAGTTGATCTCCTCGCCCAAAAAGATGATGCGATCGTTGAGGAGTCGAGAATAGATGTCGTAGCTGCGCTCGCCGCGCGGCGTCTGCTCGATGACGTAGGGCACGAGCGCGGAATCAATCCGGTACATGGTGCTTCCCCTTTCGCAATCTTTCTCATTTACGTAGGTACGGTGCACGTCTGGCGCCACGCGCCCGATCATGCACCGTACTCGCGATCCCGGTTACCCCGGTATGATACCCACCTGGGGGCAGATGTTACTCAGCGTCAGCCTCGGCGTCGTCCTTCTTGGCGAACTCGTCGACCTCGGTGACGACCGCGGTGTCGACCAGCCAGTCAACGGCCTTGGAGCGGCGGATGGAGTCGCGGACGGCGGGCATGCGGCCCTCGGAGAGGAACGCGGCCTTGGAGGCGGCGACATCCTGGATGCCGGCGCGCTCGAACTCGGCGTCGACGTCCTCGTCGGTGACCTCGATGTTGAGCTGGCGGGCCAGCGCGTCGAGGGCGAGGGACTCGCGGGCGACGTCGTCGGCCTGGTGATGCAGGTCGGCGAGGAAGGCCTCGGTGGACATGTTGGACATCTTCAGCCAGGAGTCGAGCGTCATGCCACGGCCGGACAGGCTCTGCAGGAAGTTCTGGCCCAGCTCGGAGAACACGGACTGCTCGTAGTCCTCGTCGACCTTCTCGAGCTCAAGACGCTCGGCCAGCTTGGCGACGGCGCGGTTCTCCTTGATGCCCGGGAGCTTGGAGGACTTGTCGGCATCGAGCTCGGTCTTGACGGCGTCGCGCATGGCGGCGATGTCGTCGAAGCCGAAGGACTCCTTGGCGAACTCGTCGGTGAGCTCGGGCAGGACACGCTCCTTCACGCTCTTGACGGTCACCTTGACGGAGGCCTCCTCGGCGCCCTCGACCTCGGGGGTCCAGGAGATCTCCTTGGTCTCGTCGATGTTCATGCCGACCAGGCCCTCGTCGAAGGCGGCGGGCAGGTTGCCGGAGCCGACCACGATCATGCGGCCCTCGCCGGCGAGCGCCTCGGCGTTCTTGACGTTCTCGATGTCGACGGTGACGTAATCGCCGTTCTGGACGGCGCGCTCAGCGTCGTTGAAGGAAGCGTGATAGCCCATGAGCATCTCGATCTGGGCGTCGATCTCGCCCTCGGTGACCTCCGCGGGAGGCATCTCGATCTCGACGGGATCGTAGGAGGTGAGCTCGCAGCTGGGGCGCAGCTGGAACTCGATGGTGTAGACGTAGTCCTCGTGGTCCACGACGATGTTGTCGACGTTGTCGTAGTTGCCGGCCTTGACCGGGACGATGTCGAGCTCGTTCAGGACGTCGGCCTCGTTGGCGCCGATCAGGTCGTTGGTGGCCTGAGCCAGCACGGCCTGGGCACCGAGCATGTTGTCGATGACGGGACGAGGAGCATGACCAGCGCGGAAGCCCGGGAAGCGGTATTTCTTGGCAGCCTCACGGTAGGCCTTCTTGATGGCAGCGTCGACGTCGGCGGCCGGAATGGTGACCGTCGCGGTGAGCTTTGCGTCCTTCACGTCAGAAGTGATGTTCAACGTTCCTCCTCTTACATACTGTCGGCATGGTCAGGGTGCCGATAGCCCTTGTAACCGGTTGATACGGCGAAAATGGTGCGGGCGAAAGGACTCGAACCTTCACGGGAAGCCCACTGGAACCTAAATCCAGCGCGTCTACCAATTCCGCCACGCCCGCCTATTTGCGCACAGTTTATGAATGATAGCAGATAGCGCCTGCACGCGGGCGATGAAGCTTTTCGCGCTACCCATGCTCACGCGACGCGCACATGCGCGGGGCAAACGGCGGTTTTCCCACCCCGCGCGAGCCGGGACGCGCAGGGGCGGGGCCGCGCCGATGCGGCCCTCATCCCCTGCAGCCCTAGATCCCTACTCTCCGAACAGCGCCTTCTCGGGCGTGATCGGCAGCGTGCGCACATAGTTGCCGGTGGCGTGCGCCACGGCGCTCGCGATGGCCGGACTCGGCGTGTTGATGACGACCTCTCCGATGGACTTGGCGCCGAACGGGCCGGTCGGCTCGTAGCTCGGCGCGAACTCCACGCGGATGTTGGGCACGTCGAGGCGCGTGGGCACCTTGTAGCTCATGAACGAGCGGGTGCGCATGCGGCCGCGGTCGCTGTACTGCACGTCCTCGGTGAGCGCCATGCCGATGCCCTGGCCGATGCCGCCTTCGGCTTGCACGCGGGCGAGGTTCTCGTTCACGACCGTGCCGCAGTCGACCACGCTCACGTAATCGACGACCGTGACCTTGCCGGTCGCCTTGTCGACGTCGACCTCGGCGATACCGCTCATGAAGGGCGGCGGGCTCGTGGGCGAGCTCGCGGCGGCATGCGCCGTCAGGCAGTCGCCGTCGCCGCCCGACACGAGCTTGTTGGCGAGCTCGGCGAGCGTCATGCGCGCCACCGGTTCGGCATCGGGCGCCTCCTGGGCCACGCGGTAGGAGCGCGCGATCGCGTCGATGTCGTCGTCGATGTCCGTGAACTCGGGGCGATCGGCCTCGGCGCCGTCGATATCGAGCATGCCGGGCTCGAACGCCAGCAGCTCGTCGCCATCGAACAGCACGTCGGCGGCGTCCACGCCCATGAAGCCCGCAGCGCGGCAGCGCAGCTCGGCGATGAGCTTTTCTGAGGCCTTCACCACGGCCATGCCGGTCAGGTAGGTCGAAGCGCTCGCATACGAGCCGGTGTCGAACGGCGACACGTCCGTGTCGACGCCGTGCACGACGATGCGGTCGGTATCGCAGCGCAGCGCCTCGGCGGCGAACTGGGCCAAGATGGTGTCGCAGCCGGTTCCCATATCGGTCGCGCCGATGGAGAGCGTGTAGAAACCGGTCTCCTCCAGGCGCAGGTCGACCGAGCCGATGTCGATGCGCGCGATGGCGGAGCCCTGCATGGACAGCGCGCAGCCGAGCGCGCGCACGCGGTCGCCCAGGTCGCGACGGAGCGGCTTGTCCTTCCAGCCGATCATCTCCATCGCGCGCTCGAGGCATGCCGACACGCCGCACGAGTACAGCACGTTGTCGTCGTACTGGGCCAGGCGCTCGCCCTCCTGGACGAGGTTCTTGAGGCGCAGCTCGCAGGGGTCCATGCCCAGGCGGTCCGCCAGCTCGTTGACGGCCGACTCGACGGCGAACAGGCCCTGCGTGGCGCCGTAGCCGCGGTAGGCCCCGGCGGGCATGGTGTTGGAGTACACGACGTCGAAGGCGAACCGGCTCGCCAGCGCGCGATTGTACAGCGGCAGGCTCTTGTGGCCGGACAGGCCGACCGTCGTGGGACCGTGCTCGCCGTATGCGCCCTGGTTGGAGAGGGTATACAGGTCGATCGCCACGATCGTGCCGTCGTTTTTGGCACCGAGGCGCACGTGCATCTGCATCTCGTGGCGCGAGTTGGACGAGCTGAACGTCTCCTCGCGCGTGTAGATGATCTTGGAGGGGCGCCCAGTCTTGTAGGTGACGAACGCGCAGAAGATCTCGTTGCAGCCGCTCTGCTTGGCGCCGAAGCCGCCGCCGATGCGCGGCTTGATCACGCGCACGCGCGACTGCGGGATGTCGAGGGCGTTGGCCACCATGCGGCGCACGTGGAAGGGCACCTGCGTGGAGGAGGTCACCGTGATGCGGCCGTAGGCGTCGAGCTCGGCGAAGGAGCGGAACGTCTCCATCATGCCCTGGTTGTCCGCAAGCGTGTGGTAGGTCTCGTCCACCACGATGTCGGCCTGCGCGAATGCGGCGTCGAGGTCCCCGTGCTCCGAGAGGCCGGAGGCCACGACGTTGTGCATGCGGTCGTTGTTGATCCACGCGCCGTTGACGTGGTAGTTGTCCTCGGTGTGGATGACGATGGGGTTGTTCTTCGCCTTCGTGAAGTCGAGCACGGGCTCCATGACCTCGTAGTCGACCTTGATGAGCTTGAGCGCGCGGGCTGCGGCGTCATCGTTCTCGGCGGCGACGATGGCAACCTCGTCACCCACGTAGCGCACGGTCCGATCGAGAATCAGGCGGTCGTAGGGGCTCGCCTCGGGATAGGACTGGCCGGCGAGCGTGAAGCGGCGGTTCGGCACGTCCCTATAGGTGTAGACGGCGACCACGCCGGGCACCTTCTCCGCGCGCGACGTGTCGATGTCGCGGATGCGCGCGAAGGCGTGCGGGCTGTGCAGGATCTTGACGCAAAGCACGTCTGCCGGGGCGATGTCATTGGTGAACAGGGGCTTGCCGGACAGAAGCGCCGCGGCGTCGCGCTTCACGGTGCGGGAGCCGACGTGGGTGAGGTTTTCGCGCTCGCTTTCCCGCGTGACGATCATGCTCATGGACTACTCCCCCTCTCCGGAGACGAAGATTGCCGTCGGTGCGCCCTCGGGCGCCGGCTCGAAGCGGCTCGACATGTAGCGGCGGATGGCGCGGCGCTGGCTCGCGTATCCCGTGCAGCGGCACAGGTTGCCGGCGAGATAGGAGTCCATGTCGGCATCGGTGGGCATATACGCCTGCTCGCCCGCCGCCTCGGCACGCTCGCGGATCTCGCGCTCCATGGCGAGCACGTTCATGATGAGGCCCGGGGAGCAGAATCCGCACTGCTCGGCGCCCTCCTCGGCCATGCAGCGGGCAAAATCGGCGGACTGCTCCTGCAGGCCCTCGAGCGTGGTGACGGCGTGACCGTTCGCACGCGCCATGGGCACGGCGCACGACAGCACCGCGCGGCCGTCGAGCCACACCGTGCACAGGCCGCAGTTCGTCGTCTCGCAGGCGCACTTCACGGACTTGCAGCCGTGGTCGCGCACGAAGGCGAGCAGCGACATGTCGGGCGCCACCTCGGCGGCGACCTTCTTGCCGTTCAGGTTGATCGTGATATCCATCAGCTTTCCGCTCATCGAATCGCCTCCTCGCGGGTGCACGCGGCAAGCGCCGCCTGGTAAGCCTCGGTCGAGGCGTAGCGCGCCGCCTGTACGATGGAACGGGCCGTGAGCGCGCCGGCAAGGTGGCGGCGATAGCGCTCGGAACCCCACATGTTGGAACTGTAGGCAAGGCCGCGGACCGCCTCGACGGCGCGCGCGATCTCATCGGCGGTCGGCTCGGCGGAGCTCACGCCGAGCGCCTCGCCGGCAAGCAGGCGCGCCTTCGCCGGACGGGATCCGACGGCGACGTGCCAGGTGCCGTCCCAGCGCGCCGCGCACACGTTGATGGTCGAAAAATCGGTCGCCGCCTTGCGCAGGCACTGATAGGACGCCTGGTAGTCGTGCTTCTTCACGATGACGTGGGTCAGGACGTCGAGCTCGTAGGGCATATCGATAAAGGTGGCGAGGGGAACGCGGCCGGCTCCGACGAGCTCGACCTCGGAGTCGAGCGCGAGCAGCGCGCAGATCACATCCGAGAAGCCGAAGCGCCCGAACACGCTGCCGCCGACGGTCGCGAGCTGGCGGAACTGCACGCCCACGATATCGTGGACGGCTGCGTTGAGCACGTTTCCCGTACGGTAGTTGAAATCCGCCGCGCACTCGAGGTCGCGCAGCGTCACGTAGGCACCGATACGGTACTCGTCCTCGGTCTCCTCGATCTTGTCGAGACCGCAGTCCGACAGGTCGATCACGCAGGGCACGGTGCGGTCGGACAGACGCATCCACATACCGCCTCCCATGACCTGTGCCCCCTTGCGGAAGCGGAGCACCTCGAGGGCGTCCTCGACGTTCGCCGCCCGGACGTATCTTCCGAATCTGAGCATTCCTCCCCCATCCCTCAAGATAGGTCGATTCCTTGGCAGAACCCGATTAGTGTAACGGAGCGGCACAACATATGCGCCCATGCGTCGGTGCAAGCACAAAATACGCGCCCGACCGTGCGCCCCTCGGTGTGCCCGGGTGCCGAAGTAAGTAAAAACGACCCCGTCCCCACCGGCCCCACCCGATGGTCCCCAAAAGTACCGGCTGCGATAAATCCTCGTTTCCAACGTTGCGGTTCGGTTTCCGGCCGGATGCGAGAAGGATTCGCACCGGTTACGATTCGGGTTTTCGAAATCCAGCTCCCGGATTCGCCAGGACCCCATGCCATCATGGCCGCGTCCTGCACATCCGAACAAAGGAGTGACCATGTTCGACAGCGGCTCCACTACCTTCATGCTCGTTTGCACCATGCTCGTGTTCCTCATGACACCGGGTCTGGCGTTCTTCTACGGCGGCTTAGCGCGCCGGAAGAACGTCGTGAACACGATGCTCATGTGCTTCGGCATCATCGGGCTCGTCGGCATCCTATGGGTTGTCGCGGGCTGGTCGTTCGCCTACGGCGGCGACGGCTCGCTCTCGTTCTTCGGGGGCTTTGACCAGATGCTCGCGTTGCCGACCGTATCCGACCTGCTCGCCGAGGCGAGCAACCCACCCGCCGACGCGACCTACCCCGGCGTCGTCGACATCGCCTTCCAGATGGCCTTCGCCATGATCACCTCGGCGATCGTGACCGGCTCGCTCGCCGGACGCGTGCGCTTCGGGTTCATCGCGCTGTTCATGGGCATCTGGGTGCTCGTGGTCTACGCACCGCTCGCCCATATGGTATGGGGCGGCGAGGGATCGCTCATAGGTGACGTCATCGGAGCCCTCGATTTCGCGGGCGGCGACGTCGTGCACATCTCCTCGGGCGTGACCGGCCTCATCCTCTGCCTCATGGTGGGCGGCCGCCGCGGATTCGGCGTCATGAGCTACCGTCCGCACAACGTGCCGTTCGTCGCCCTCGGCGCCGGGCTGCTGTGGTTCGGTTGGTTCGGTTTCAACGGCGGTTCCGCGTTCGCGGCCGACGGCATCGCCGCGCTGGCGGTGCTCAACACGGTGACCGCGAGCGCCGCGGGCCTGGCCTCGTGGATGGTGGTCGAGCGCGTCTGCACCGGCAAGCCCACCCTCGTGGGCGCGAGCACCGGTTTGGTGGCGGGCCTCGTGGTGGTCACGCCGGGCGCCGGCTTCGTCGAGCCGTGGGCGGCCCTCGTCATGGGCGCGATCGTGTCCCCCGTATGCTACCTGGCCATCTCGCACCTCAAGGCCCGTTTCGGCTACGACGACGCGCTCGATGCGTTCGGCTGCCACGGGGTGGGCGGCATCCTGGGCGGCGTGCTCACGGGCCTGTTCTGCGTGCCCGAGCTCTCATGGACCGAGCACGGCGGCCTGCTCTACACCGGCGACCCCGCGCTGCTCATCGACCAGATCCTCGGCATCGCGGTGACCCTGGTCATCGTGGTTGTGCTCGACCTCGTCATCGCCTTCGTCGTGCGCGCGCTGATGGGCGGCAAGATCAGGGTTGACGAAGCCGACGAGGCGCTGGGCCTCGACGTCGCCGAGCACGGCGAGAGCGCGTACCCGGCGTTCAGCGGATTGGACTGATCATGAGCCGCTCCATGATGCGATCCCCGATCCCCGCGGCTCAGCTCATCCGCCGCGTCCGCTCGCTCGCGTTCGGACGCACCGCCGCGCACGGGGAAGCCGCGCACGGGAGCGGGCGCCGACACGACGACGACACAAGAAGGAAGGAAGCGAAATGAAGAGAATCACCGCGATCGTTCGCGCCGAGAAGCTCGAGGCACTGAAGGACGCGCTGTTCGCCGCAAACGTCCGCGGCATGACCATCGTCCAGGTGATGGGCTGCGGCAACCAGCACGGATGGAAGGAGTACGTGCGCGGCACCGAGGTCCTTCTTAACACCATCCCCAAGGTGCAGTTCGACCTTGTTGTACAGGAATCCCAGGTAGACGAGGTGATCGAGGTCATCTGCAGCGCCGCGCGCACCGGCGAGGTGGGCGACGGCAAGATCTTCGTGGCTCCCGTCGAGGAAGTCGTCCGCATCCGAACGGGCGAACGGGGCGCCTCCGCGCTGTAGTTGCACGGGCCGCCCGCGCCTCGCATCGGGATTCCCGGCGCGGGGCGCGGGTGGGTTGGTTGAGAACGGGTTCTTTCCAACCCATGCTCGACGTCGCGACGGTTTCTGCGGGAAGGCGCCACAGCGGCCCGGGAGCCCGGAATGCAAATCGGGGACGTACCTTCTGCATGCACTTTTGCACGGCGGGGACGCCCCTTCGGCGCGCGCTTGCACGAGCCCCGTATCCACGGTGGCATAACAGGGACTAACATGAATAACCTCCGCGGGGCGGGCCCTGTGACACAGAGCGGACCGTTTGGCACGCTAACTCCTTTTACAGACCCCCTTTAGCGTGCCAAACGGTCCGTTTTGTGTCATCGGCACCTCTTCGCCCCTCTCGTAAGACACGGAATCTGCCCGTATACGCGCGATGGGCAAACCGCACCGCAAAACCCCAGGAAAGAGGGGGTCACTATATCTCAAAATAGAATTTGGTATCAAAACGGAAAGTATGAATAGCAAACGGCCATATTTGACATGCCTGTGACCTGCGGTTTCCTTGGCGGGCCGGTTCCGGAGCCCCCGGGGAGGACCTTCGATCAGCCCGTAAGCGGCCCTTATTGCCCAAGTTTTGATACCAAATTAAATATGAAGCGCCCGTGCACCCTGATAAAACCTTTAACCAAGGTGCGGTTCCGCACGCGGACGGATACAACCGCCCCTTCACACGCTCCGGGAGTCCGATCGGCACAAAAGCAATCGGTCGGTGTTCCCTAGTTGATGAGCATGCGCTTCATGGGTTTACGGCACACCCGGCACTCCGGAGTCGATCCAAACATGTACTCGACCGTCCTGCCGCACGCGGGGCACACGAACGTCACGGGAAACCTCGCCCCAAAGAACCCGCCGGAAGCCTCGTTCAGCTCGTCGTCGGACAGTTCCTCGCCCTGCACGCGATCCCTCTCGTCAGCCATATGCCCCTCCATCTCGCATGTATCAATCGTTGCGAGCCGCGCTGCCGCAGCCCTCCTGGCCGTCCCCATGATACAAACCGAGAGGCCCGAACCGGGCAGCGCCGGAATGAAGGCCTCGCATTCGGAACGAATGGGCGCCCCGCACCAACCAAGGTGCGGGGCGCCCATCATCTCGGACGTATTGCGATCAGCAGATCCGCTGCGATGCGCCTCGGGCCGTTAGCAGACGCCCTGGGCCATCATGGCGTCGGCGACCTTCAGGAAGCCGGCGATGTTGGCACCGGTGACGAAGTCGCCCTCGTGGCCATAGGCGCGGGCGGTGTCGTCCACGTTGTGGAACATGCCGCGCATGAGGCTCTCGAGCTTGCCGTCGACCTCCTCGAACGACCAGGACAGGTGCTCGGCGTTCTGGCTCATCTCGAGGCCGGACACGAGCACGCCGCCCGCGTTCGCCGCCTTACCGGGCATGAACGCGACACCGTTCTTCTGCAGGTAGATGGTGGCATCAGGCGTGGTGGGCATGTTCGCGCCCTCGCCGACGACCTTGCAGCCGTTCGCCACGAGCGCCTTCGCGTCGTCGAGGTGCAGGGTGTTCTCGCGGGCGCAGGGCAGCGCGATGTCGCAGGGCAGCTGCCACACGCCGCGGCCGTCGCCGTCGTGCCACGTGGCACCCGGGCGCTCGTCGACGTACATCGCGAGGCTCACGCCGGCATCATGGCCGGAGCGCTTCTTGTTGTAGATGCCCTCGAGCACCTTGTAGTCGACGCCGTCGGGATCCTCGATCCAGCCCTTGGTGTCGGAAGCGGCGATGACCTTGCCGCCGAGCTGGGTAACCTTCTGGATGGCGTAGATGGCGACGTTGCCGGAGCCGTGGACCACGACGGTCTTGCCCTCGAACGAATCGCCCGAGCTCTTGAGGTACTCGTCGACGAAGTACACGAGGCCGTAGCCGGTGGCCTCGGTGCGGGCGAGCGAGCCGCCGAAGGTGAGGCCCTTGCCGGTGAGCACGCCGCTCCACTCGTTCTTCAGGCGCTTGTACTGGCCGAACAGGTAGCCGATCTCGCGGCCGCCGACGCCGAGGTCGCCTGCGGGCACGTCGGTGTTGGGGCCGATGTGACGGGCGAGCTCGGTCATGAAGCTCTGGCAGAACGCCATGACCTCGCGGTTGGACTTGCCCTTGGGATCGAAGTCCGAGCCGCCCTTGCCGCCGCCCATGGGCAGCGTGGTCAGGCTGTTCTTGAAGATCTGCTCGAAGCCGAGAAACTTCAGCATGCCGAGCGTGACGGTCGGGTTGAAGCGCAGGCCGCCCTTGTAGGGGCCGAGCGCGGAGTTGTACTCAACGCGGAAACCGCGGTTGACCTGGATCTTGCCCTCGTCGTCGACCCACGGCACGCGGAACATCACGACGCGCTCGGGCTCGACGAGGCGCTCGAGCAAGGCGGCCTCCTCGAATTCAGGATGCGCCTCGAGAGCGGGCTCGATGGTCTCGAGAACCTCGATGGCGGCCTGAAGGAATTCGGGCTGATCGGCATAGCGATCGCGAAGCTCAGCGATAACTTTCTCAGAATACGACATATGGGTTACCTCTCCATTCGTTCCTCTCGAATGCGGCACCCATGCTACACGCGCGAAGCCTTCTTTACCGTAACAAAGTATATGGAACATTTTTGGTGAGACGCGTTTTGCCTGCTCACAAATGTCGTAATGGTTTCGGATGTTGCAAAAACGTTTCACGGTTGTTTCGCATTATTACGCGCCTGAAACATCTTTGGGTCATCTGGGGATGGGCTGAAACGAACCCGTCCCCAAATGACCCATGCCCGGAAGGCTATCTCACGATGACGCGCGAGGACCCCTCGTACTCCCCGACCGCTCCAATACGCTGGACGGCAGGGACGGCGGGAGACGCCGCCTTGAGCGCGGCCTCGAGCGCATCCGCGTCATCGGGATGCACGGAGAACAGCAGGCCGCCGGAGGTCTGCGGATCGAACAGCACGTCAGCCACGGCCAGCGGGACCGAATCGGCGATGCTCACCTCGGCCTCGGCATAGCGGCGGTTGCGGTACACGCCCGCGGGGAGGATGCCCATGGCGGCGTAGTCGAGCACGCCCGGCAGGAACTCGAACGCCGTCGAATCCAACGTGACCTGGGTGTCGGAGCCCTGCGCCAGCTCGAGTGTGTGCCCGAGCACGGCGAAGCCCGTAATGTCGGTGCAGGCGTGCACGCGATACGGGCGCGCCACCTCGGCCGCCGCGCGGTTGAGCGTGCTCATGATCCGCTCGACGAGCTCGCGCTCGTCCTCCCCCGCGAGCCCGCCCTTGAGCGCCGTGGTCAGCACGCCGATACCGACCGGCTTAGTGTAGATGAGCACGTCGCCGACCTGCGCGGTGTCGTTGCGCAGAAGCTTTGCCGGATCGATGACGCCGGTGACGGACAGGCCGTATTTCGGCTCGTCGTCGTAGATGCTGTGCCCGCCCGCGACGATGGCGCCCGCCTCGGCGACCTTGGTGGCGCCGCCGCGCAGTATCTCGCGCACCGCGTCTTTGGGCATGCTCTCGGGCACCGCCATGATGTTCAGCGCCGTGATGGGGCGGCCGCCCATCGCGTAGATGTCGGAGAGGGCGTTTGCCGCCGCGATCTGCCCGAACGTGAACGGATCGTCGGCGATGGGCGGGAAGAAGTCGAGCGTCTGCACGATGGCGAGATCGTCGCGCAGCCGGTAGACCGCCGCATCGTCCGCATGGTCGAAGCCCACGAGCAGGTTGGGGTCGCGCATATCGGGAAAGCCCTCGAACAGGCTCGCGAGCTCGCCTGCGCCCACCTTGGCCCCGCATCCGGCGCAGTCGGCGAGCTTCGTCAGTTTGACCTTGGTTTCCATAGGACCTTCCTTCCTCGCCGCGCCCCGCGCGGCGCGCGGCCGGCTCCCGTGCAGGCCTTAAGGGCCCGCTCGCACGAGACCGCGCCGTGGGTGGATTACAGCACGAGGGCGTAGATGCCCTCGGGAACGAGATGCCCGGCGACCGAGGCCTCGAACGCCGCGAGCACCGCCTCGTCATGCGGCATGGACCACGCCATGCCGCATTCGGAGTCGATCTCGACGGGCAGCGGGATGATGCGCCCCTCGACCCCGGCCTCATGGCACAGGCGCTCGGCTTCCATCGCATCGAACGTGCTGGAGAACGAGGCGACGTAGCGCTCGGTCCTTACACGACCCATCGGGTCCCCTTTCGTACAGCCCGAAGATCACCTGTCATCGCACAGATTGCATGCGATGTCCCGCAGCGCAAAGATCGCCGCATCGATATCCTCTTCGGTCGTATACCATCCGAACGAGAACCGTACCGCTCCGCGCTCGAGCGTGCCGAGCGCAGCGTGCATGCGCGGGGCGCAGTGCAAACCGGCCCTCGTGGCGATATCGTACTCGCAGGCGAGCCTGTCGGCCAGACTCGACGAGTCGATGCCCTCGAGGTTGAGCGCCACCACGCCGGTGTGCCCGTGGCCGTCGCGATCGCCGTACACGACGATACCGGGGATGGACGAGACGCCTTGGATGAAACGCTCCCTCAGCTTCCGATCGTGCTCCGCCACGCGCTCGACGCCCAGCTCGAGCAGGAACTCGAGGGCGGCATCGAGGCCCGCGAGCCCATGGGCGTTCATGGTCCCCGCCTCGAGATGCTCCGGGTAGCTCGGCGGCTGGAAGGGGTCGGCGCTCTTGACGCCGGTGCCCCCGTGAACGAGCGGAGCGAGCTCCAGGTCAGGCACGACCGCAAGGCCGCCGGTGCCCTGCGGACCCATGAGCGCCTTGTGACCGGTGAAGCAGAGGACGTCGATGCCGAGCGCGTCCATGCCGACCGGCAGCGCGCCGAGCGTCTGGGACGCGTCGAGCACGAACCGGGCGCCGTGCCCGTGCGCCGCGCGGACAAGCTCCGGCACATCGGTTACCGCGCCCGTGAGGTTCGAGGCGTGCGTGGCGACGACCGCGCGCGTGGTGGGCCTGAACAGCCCCTCGAGCTCTTCCATGCGAAGCCGCCCGCTGGCGTCTGCGCGCACGTAGTCAAGCTCGATGACACCGCGGCGCTCGAGCTCGTGCAGGGGCCTCAGCACGGAATTGTGCTCGAAATCGGTCGTGATCACATGGTCGCCCTCGTGCAGCATGCCGAACAGGGCGGTATTCAGCGCCATCGTGGCGTTCTGCGTGAAGGCGACGCGCTCGGGATGCGCGAAGCCGATGAGGCGGGCGAGCCGGACGCGGGCGCTCGCGACCGACCGGGCCGCGACCAGATCGCTTGTCGACGCGCCGCGCGAGCAACTGCCCGCCCCGGCGAGGGCGGCAACGACCGCCTCGGTCACCGCGGGCGGTTTTCGGATCGTCGTCGCAGCGTTGTTCAAGTAGATCATGCCGAGGTTCCCCCAGACCGCGTGGCCTACAGCGTCACGACCTTGTCGGGACCGAGCACGAACTCCGAGATGGCGTACAGGTTCGTGACACCGCCGACGGCGAGCTTGTCGCGCAGGCCGTGGAAGTCGAGGCAGGTGCCGCAGGTCAGCACTTCGCAGCCGCGACGCTCAAGCTCGCGCACGTCCTCGACGAGCTCGGAGCCCTCGCAGGTGAGGGCGGCGCCGTCGTTGAAGAACACGATGCGGTGCGGGGGCTCCTCCGCCTGCGACATGGCGTACACGAGGCCCTTGATCAGGATGTTCCCGAGCTCGGGCGCGCCCTGGCCGAGTGCACGAGAGCCGACGAAGACCGTGACCGGCTGCTTTGTGGGGGCTGCCTCCGGCACCGGGCACGCGATGCCCGCCTCGGCGAGCGCCGCCTCATCCCCCGCGGGATTCTCGGCGGCCTGGGCGGACACGCCCGAGATCGCGACGGCCCATCCGCCCTCGATCTCGTCGACCGCCACCTCGCCCTGCTTGCTCGACGCCAGACGCTTGAGGTTCTCGACCGCCACCGTGTTGTCCACGAGCACGCGGACCGAGCCGCTCGACGCGGGGTCCTGCAGCGCCTTCATGGCACGGATGACGGGCTTGGGACAGGTCTCACCGAAGCAGTTGATCTCGATCATGGGCGTCGTCCTTTCAACTCGACCCGTCCGCGCGGCAGGCTGGCGGGCAATCATTATCCTCACGGTAAGGATAATTATAAATAATCTGATTGCCAGACAATTCGTCAGGCACGATCTTTCGCTATGCGGACGCCCTCGCGATGCGAACGGCGGGCCCCGTCGACACAAGGCAAAGGGCGGGCGCGCCGCGACGCACCCGCCCCAGACGAGAAGCTCGTTCGCAGAACGCTCCCGAGACTACTCCTGCTTGTGATAGACGAACCAATAGCCGAGCGCCACGATGAGCGCGCCGCCGACGATGTTTCCGAGCGTCGCCGCTGACAGGTTGAACAGGATGCCCCCGATGTTCAGCGAGGCCGCACCGGCGATCTCCGACCCGTAGCCGTTCGCGACCATCATGGCACCCATCGGCAAAAAGTACATGTTCGCCACGCAGTGCTCAAAACCGCAGGCCACGAACGCGGAGATGGGAAGCAGGATGCCCACGACCTTGTCGACCACGGTCTTGCCCGCGAAACCGATCCATACGGCAAGGCACACGAAGATGTTGCACAGGATTCCCCGGAAGAACAGCGTGACCCAGTCGGGCGTCACCTTGCCGGCCGCGACAGACACCATGGACGCGGCGACCGTCTCGCCGTTGAGCTTGTAGATGCCGGCGAAAAACACGAGGGCCACCACGACGAGCGCGCCGGCGAAGTTGCCGAGCCAGACCGTCATCCAGTTGCGCACGAGGTCGCCCGCGGAGATCTTTCCCGACTTGAGGGCGCAGACCATGAGCGAGTTGCCCGTGAACAGCTCCGCCCCGCACAGCAGCACGAGAACAAGGCCGAGGCAGAAGCACAGGCCGCCGATGACGCGCTGCAGCCCCCAGGTAAGATCGGTGTCGGCGAGGAAGACCGTGAAGAACAACCCGCCGAACGCGATGAACGCGCCGGCGAACATGGCGAGCACGAACGCCTTGCCGAACGGAAGCTGCGCCTTGGTGACGGCAGCGGCCTCCGCCTTGGCCTCGATGGCAGCGGGCGCCAGGCATTCGGGCGTCGGAAGATCATGAGCTTGCTGTTGAGACATGCGGTACCCCTTTCCCATCGTTTCACCGCGCATCTATCTTACGCCCCTGCCGGAAGGGCGGGGACGCCAGACGGTTTCGATGTGACGATTTGAAACGAAGTGGGTTCGGGCAGAATGGGTTGAAATGAACCCGTCCCCAAACAACCCATCGGTGGGCAAAACGACCGCGTCTCAGAGCGCACCGATGCGCCGTATCCGCCCGGCGGCGAAACCGCACCTTGGTAAAAGGTTTTATCAAGGTGCGCGGGTGCCTCGTTTTGAATTTGGTATCAATCTTCGCAGTAAAAAGGGCGTTTTCGGGGCGCTCCAGGCGTTCTGCGATGACCCTCGCGGTAGTCTCCTCGGAGAAACCGCAGGTCAGGAGCTTGTCGGATTTGTCCGTGTCTCTTAAGTACCTCGAAGATTGATACCAAATTCATTTATCTAATATATTGACCCCCGCTTTCCTGAGGTTTTGCGGTGCCGGACGCCCACCGAGCGCATATCCGGACTCTGCGGTTCGTGTACCGGCTTGCCCAGAGAGCCCGATGTGCACGCCAAAGGGGTGTCCCCGATTTGCAAAAGTGCATGCAGAAGGTACGTCCCTGATTTGCACTTACCCAAGCAACCCATCCTGGCAATTTACTGGCAACGCTTACTGGCACCTACGACAAAAAGAAAACAGGTCAGACCGTTTGCCGTGTCTGACCTGCTGTTTTTCTGGAGCGGGCGACGGGAATCGAACCCGCGTCATCAGCTTGGAAGGCTGGGGTTCTACCATTGAACTACGCCCGCAAGATATGGTCGGGACGACAGGATTCGAACCTGCGACATCCTGCTCCCAAAGCAGGCGCGCTACCAAACTGCGCCACGTCCCGAAGGTGTTGAGCAGCTGGGGTCTCTGACCCTGCTTGTCCCAAGGCCTACTCAGTATAGGGCACGTCCCGCAAGCTCGCAACAACTCAAATTGTCACCACAAGCGCTATGGCAGCGTTAGTCGTCCCAGCGATCATCCCGGTCGTCATCATCGTCGTGATCATCCCAGTCGTCGCGGTCGTCGTCATCGTCGTCATCGTCGTCATTGTCGTCCCGGTCGTCATCCCAGTCATCGTCGAACCGATCGTCGTCCCAGCCATCATCGTGGTCGTCGTCCCAGTTGTCATCGTGGTCGTCATCCCAACCGTCGTCCCACTGGTCGTCATCGTCGTCGTACCGGTCATCATCCCAGTCGTCGTCCCAGTCGTCGCGGTCGTCGTCCCACCCGTCGTCGTCGAGATCCCAGTCGTCATCCCACTCGTCTCCATAGTGGAGGAAGCGGCTGTCGGTCGTCTTGGTCATCGAGACGAACTCGCTGCGGGTGCAGGGCTGGTTGCCGTTGAGCGCGCCGCCGTTGCCCATGACGCCGGCCTGAACCGCCCAAGCGACGACTTCGCGGGCCCATTCCGAGACAGACCCGGCATCCTGATAGCGGTTCAGAACAGACGTGTTGCCGGCCCTGTTTCCCGCGAGAACGCACAGGATCTTTGCCGCCTGCTCTCGGGTCAGCGAATCCCAGGGATCGAAGGTGAGCCGGCCGTCCGCATGCACCGTGCCGGAGAAGATCCCCTGCTGCTGGGCCCATGTCGCGGCGGTCTTTGCCCAGCCGAGCTCAGAGGCGTCATCGAAGCGCGGCTCTCCGGACACGGCGGGCTGTCCGGCGAGGTTGTAGAGAATGGCCGCGGCCTGGGCGCGGTTGACGGGCTGGTCCGCTCCCCAAGATCCATCGGGGAAGCCGTTGATGACGCCGTTGCGGTCCGCCCAGTCGATGACCCCGCTCGTCGCCGCCCAATGGTCGGCGGGAACATCATGGTAGCTCTTGTAGGCTGCGTAGGCCGTTGCGGGTGCAAAGGCGGCGGCGGCAACGGTCACACTGGCGAGGCCGGCCACGATAGCGCGGCACGCCTTGTCGTTGATGCGCATGATCTTGTCTCCTCCTAGTCGATTGCGCCTGCGGGCGTATGCCCACGATTAGCCTACCATGGAGGGGTCCATTATTTGCCACCTGCAGCATGAGGATGCGGTAACGCTTGTGTCAGCATCGTGTAAGGGATGCGCGGACAAGCCCAAATAGCATCCGTTCGCCGAGAAGCCGCCTCGACCTGTGCATCACATTGTGGTATAGACCAGGAGCCTTGCTCCACCGCGCATACGAGGGACAGCCCCCCATACGCAGCGGGACGAAAACCTGCCGCTACGCTCTTCGCGCCGCACGGGTCTTCTGGACGCGGTTCACCTTCTCCGCGGCGATGACCATGATCACGAGGAACACGCCGAGGTAGATCGGGTACAGCTCGATCGAGATGTACTGCGCGAGGATGCCGAACAGAGGCGAGCACACCAGGAAGCCGACGTAGGCGATCGCCATCTGCATACCGGTAAGCTCGAGCGCCACGTCGTCGCCGAAGCGCGCCGGCGTGGCGTGGATGATCGACGGGTAGATGGGCGCGCAGCCAAGACCGATCAGCACGAGCGCGGGCGCCAGCACGTCGTGGCCCCATGGCGAGATCATGGTGAGCACGCCGGCCGCGATGAGCGCCTGCCCCAAGCGGATCATCTGGCTATCGGAGCATTTGAGCGACAGAAAGCCGCTGAGGGCCCTGCCGACCGTGATGCCGATGTAGAACATCGACGCCCAGCTCGCCGCCGTCTGCGTCGGCACGCCCGCCGCGAGCGAGCTGTACGACGCGGCCCAGTTGCCGCAGGTGCCCTCGACCGCGCAGTAGCAGAAGAAGCACAGGAGCACCGCGACAACGCCGTCGATGCGCAGCAGCTCGCGCCGCGTGCGACGAACCGGAGCACCCCCTTCGCGACCCTTCGCCTTGGGCAGCTTGCGGTCGCGCCACAGCGGCAGCGACAGCGTGAGCACCGCCACGATCGCAAGCTGGATGGCGCCAAGCGCGCGAAACCCGTCGTTCCACACGCCCATCCCCAAACAGGCGCCCATGATCATCGGGCCGCCGCTCGCCCCGACGCCCCACATGCAGTGCAACCAGCTCATATGCTGGCTCTCGTAATGAACGGCGACATAGGCGTTCAGCGCCGCATCGACGGCGCCGGCCCCCAGGCCGTAGGGTATGGCCAGCAGGCAGAGCTGCCAGAACTCATGGGACAGCGAGAAGCCGATGAGCGCGAGCGCGGTCAGAAGCACGCTTGCCGCCGTCACGCGTCCGGTCCCGAACCGCTCGACCACGCGCACCGACATCAGGCTCGACACGATCGTGCCCGCAGAGATGATCATCGTGACGGCGCCGACCCACGAAAGGCTCGCCCCGAGCGACGGGGCCATGGCCGGCCATGCCGAGCCGATGGCGGAATCGGGCAGACCGAGCGCCACGAACGCAAGGTAGATGATGGGCAGCAATCCGGCAGGCATTGCGTCTTCTCCAGGCGATCGACTTGTATGGACAACAGCACGCCATCGTAGCATACCTGCAGCGCCGACAGGGTACAGGACGGCAACGCGGTATAGACAGGCCGCATCCGCGCATCTTGCCGCCTGCGCAAAAAGCCGCCCCGCCCTTCGAGTCGCTTGAGGGCGGGGCGGATGCCTAAGGACGGTCGACGGTACGCTATAGGCACGTCACCCTATCGAGGGTACGGTATAGGCACGCTTCCGAGCGAAAAACGTGCCTATACCGTACCCTCGACGGAGGCGCGTGCCCTATGCGTACCGTCGACGGAACAACGCCGCGGGGCGCAGCGTGCCGGCCTGCATCAACGCGCCAGCGCGCGGGCGCGGTCGGCGGCGCCCAAGGCGCCGGCGTAGCGCGCCTCGGGACAGGTCGCCACCGGAGAGCCCAGCATCGCCCCGAGCCGTTCGATGACGAAGCCGTTCTCGCACAGGCCGCCGGTCAGGAAGAACGGGCCTCCGGACGACTGGCCCGCAAGCGCCGCGACGCGCGCTACGACCGAATCGATGACGCCGCGCGCGATATCGCTGCGCGGCACGCCGCGACCGATGAGGCTGATGACCTCGGATTCCGCGAACACCGTGCACATGCTCGAGATCTTGGTCTCGGACCCCTCGCGGGCAAGCGCCGACAGCTCGGCCTGCGACACGCCCAGGCGGTCCGCCATGATCTCGAGGAAGCGCCCCGTGCCGGCAGCGCACTTGTCGTTCATGGCGAACTTGGCTACACGGCCGCCTTTGAGCTGGATGACCTTGGTGTCCTGCCCCCCAACGTCGACGACCGTGCCCGTCGGGCCGAACAGACGGGCGGCGCCGATGCCGTGGCAGGTGATCTCGGTTACCACCTTGTCCGCGTACGGCACCGCGATGCGGCCGTACCCGGTGGCGACGACGCGGGTATCCGGGTCGTCGACGGGAAAACCGGCGGCCCGCAGCGCGCTCTCCACGCGACCGGCGGCGTCAACGCTTGAAAAGCCCGTCGGCATGAGCTCGGTGTGCGCGATCGCGCCGTCCGCATCGAGCACCGCGACCTTCGTTGCCGTCGAACCGATATCGACGCCGATTCCATATCCGCCTGCCATGGCCGGCATCCCCTTTCCCCTCAACAAGCCCAGCGGGCACGCAGATACCTGCGAGATCTCTTGCGACCGGCGGCGCGGGCCTCTGCATGCAGTCGATGACAGGCCCGCGCCGCCGGCGCGCATCCCCGGTATGCGGGACTACAGCATCTCGAGGAAGGCCTCGATGCGCGTGGTCAGCTGGCCCGCATCCTCGTTGGCGTAATCGGTCGTGATGTGCATGAACGGGATGCCCGCCTGCTCGGCGGCCTTCTCGACCGTGAAGGATTCCATCTCGTACAGCGTGCAGAACTGCAGCGAGCAGTCGATGATGCCGTCGGCGTTGAGCTCGCGGGCCATGCGCACGATATCCTCGATGCGCCCGTCGTTGGGCGTGAAGATCGCGCAGTTGATGCCGAAATAGCGCTCGGCGATGGCATCGAGCATCTCGTCGACCGTCTCGCCCGACTCGTCCACCAGGTCCTTGTAGTAGCGAGAGCCCGTGCACGCCTCCTCGCCCACGACGACGCCGCCGGCCTTCTCGATGATGTTGAAGAGTTTCCAGTTGGGCACCGCCATCGGCGTGCCGGTGTACAGGATACGTTTGGCACCCTTGGGCGCCACGCCAACCCCGTCGGCCGCGCGCTGCTCGCACTCGTCGGCCATGGCGTTAATCGCCCCGGTCAGGCGCTCGGCGTCATCCATGAAGGCGGCCTGGACGGTCAGCAGGCTGTCGAGGCCCGAGATGGGCGCCGGATCCGCGGCGCGCGTGGCGGACAGGCGCTGCAGGGCGCGGCGCTTGTCGTTCGCGAGCTTGATGGCGGCCTTGAGGCTCTCGGCAGTGATCTTCTGACCGGTCTCCTGCTCGACGCGCTCGGCGAGCTTGCGCACCTCGCCCTTCCACAGCTCAAGCGTCTGGGCGTTGTGGACGTTGGGGATGTCGACCGTGTACATGTTCACCTGCGTGGCCATGAACTCGTAGGCCTTCTTCTTCCCGTCGCAGGTGTTCTCACCGATCACCAGGTCGCTCGACTCGATGTACGGGCAGACGCTGCCCAGCTTGAAGCCCGCGAAGCTCTTGATGAGCGGGCAGGTCGCGCGCGGCAGGTGCTCCTCGACCTTGTCGGTCGCCCAATCGGCGCCGGAGCACAGGCCGACCGGGATGCCCCCGGCGGCGATCACGATCTCCTCGGGCACATACAGGCAAAACGACCCGACGATCTTCTTGGCCTCGCCGGACGCCTTCTTGTCGAGCATCTCCTTGATGCGACCGGAGTGGATGCCCGCCACGACCTGGTTGAGGTAATCCGTGGATGCCGGGCGGTTCTCCTGGGCGAGGAACACGTCGCCGAACATCTGCCCCACCGCCCCCAGCAGCATGTCGTGGGCGGGCACGTCCATGCCGAGCGATTCCCACATGGGATAGAAATCGTACTCGGCGGCCGCGGTCGTCTCGTTGGTGTTGTCGCTCATGGTTACCCCTCTTCTCTCTTTTCACGGCGCACGCAGGGCCAACCGGGCTCAGGCTCAGCCAGGCGGGTCGATCGATGCGCCGACTATCAGGCACAAGGTGTGAGTTCTGAATCGTTTCCGTGTTGTCGCCACAGCGCCATGCCGCTCGGCAAGGCTCTGGCAAAAGCTCGGCAGTCCGTCCTCTCCCGCAGCGTCTCGCACCCGTCTCCCTTCACACCGAGGGCGCGAGAACCTGGCCAGCACGACGACGGCGCCGAATCGAAGGGCATATGCTCGCGTTCCCCTCGTTCGCTTCAATCGCGTGCGAGATGTGTTGCCGGCGGACAGCTTTATCACATCGCGAGGATAATATAGGGGGCCGGAATTATGTCGAACAAGGCTCCGTTCGGCAAACGGCGCTCTCGGCGAGATGAACGGCCCCGTCCCAAGCAGTACCGCTCCCGCCAAAAGGCGCCGCTCGGATCGCGCTCGCACCATCGTCCAGAGCGCTACTCCGGAGCGCTACACTTATGGAACATACCGACCTTGCAGCTGAGAGGAGCGGAAATGTTGTCACGAAACCGTACGTTCGCCTTCCCGTGCGCTCTGGCTTTCGCGCTCGCGCTGGTCGTCGCGCCCCCGCCGGCATTCGCCGAACGGGAGCCCGTCCAGCCTAGCACCACCGAAAGCGAGCAGGATTCCGCACCTCGCGACGGCTGGGACGCGACCAAGGAGCACTGGTACGAAGACGGCGAGATGGCGCGCGACCATGCGTTCTACGACCCCGACAGCGATGCCTGGTACTGGGCGGACGCCGACGGCTCCATCGCCTGCGACAAGGACGTGTTCATCCCCGTCGACGAATCGGACCGCGACAAGGGAGGAAAATGGGTCCGCTTCGACGAGAACCGCGCCATGGTCAAAGGCGAGGACTATCGATATGACGCCTGGTATTACTTTGACCCCATAACCGGCGAGATGGCCAAGGGCATCACGCTCATCGAGGACTCCGCGGGGCCCAAATGGGTCTACTACGACTGGACGACCGGCAAGATGGCGCACGGCGAGGCGTTCGTGAACTACGATGCCGAACATACGGGCTGGTACCTGTTCGATCAGTACACGGGAGCCATGGTCCACGGGTTCGCCTATCTCGACGGAGACCCGTCCGGCAAATGGGTGTATTACGACCAGGCGACGGGCATCATGGCCTATGGGCTCCAGCTCATCGACGATGCGTGGTACTACCTCGACCCCATCACGGGAGCGGTGAGCTACGGCATGACGTACGTGCCGACATGGGATACGTGGCGCTATTTCGACAAGGTGAGCGGCCGTTGGTACGAGGGGATGCCCATGGGCGACTGGCAGGGGGCCTCGGGAGGCGCGTATCCCTCGCTTTCCGGTCGCGCGAACCTCAACGTGCACGTCGATATCGCCAACCAGGTCGTGCTCGTGCGCGACGGCACAGAGGTGCTGTACGCGATGGTCTGCTCATTGGGCATCAACGACTGCACCCCGCGCGGGACCTACTCGGTCACGGGCCGCGGCTATTCGTTCTACAACCGCCGCGAGGCCATGGGCGGTCGCTATTACGTGCAGTTCTACGGCGACTACCTGTTCCACAGCGTGCCGACCGACGCAGCCGGGAACTACATGCCCGCCGAGGGTGAGAAGCTCGGTCAGCCCGCATCGCACGGCTGCGTGCGCCTGACGGTATCGGATGCCAAGTGGCTCTACGACAACCTCCCGAACGGGACGCGCGTCACGATCGAGTGACCTGCGAGCGATGCGGCAGAACAAGGCGAAACAGCAAGGTCCGTCGGAAGACAGCTATTCCGGCGGACCTTCTCGTCCGGCGGAGGCCACCTGCAGCGGGGCCGGCTTTCTCGGCGCGCTCGAGAACATCGGCCCTGTTCCAGATGGCTCACCGCCTTGTGAGTGCACGCGGCGTCTGCCGCTGGGGCCATTATGCTCGATCGCGAGTCCCCTATTCAGAATCGTCGCAGCATTAAGCGAACGGCAAGAAGCACCGAAGATGTCTTAAGGAACGAACCCATCGTTAGCGGGAAACCAGGTGGATGCGCCGGGCATCGAAATGCATGCGCAGCACGTCGCCCTCGTGCGGAAGCCCTTCCTCGGGCACGCCCACCTTGTTCACGCGCCACTGCAGGCGGCTCGGCGCGTCGGCGCGCGGCACGTCGAGCAGCACCAGCCGCTCGAAGCGCGCATCGCTCACCCGGGCGACCTTGAGCTCGTAGCTGTTGCGCCCACGCTCCCCCGCCGGGCGCTCGCGGTCGATATGGAAATAGCTCGCGCGGATGCCGAGGTAGGCAACGTTTTCGGGGACCTCGTGCCCCACGTCGAACACCATGCCCCAGTCGAGCGCCTCCACCGTGGTCGGGCCCGCCTTTCGCGCCGGGCTCGTGTTCTTGCATCCCGTCAGGTGCAGCGCCGCCAGCGTGGCGGGACGCTCCATGAGGTCGGACACGGTCCCGACCTCCTCGATGCGCCCGTTGTGCATCACGGCGATGCGCTGGCACAGGCGGCAGGCCTCGTCGATGTCGTGGCTCACGTACAGAACGGTGCGATTGACGACGGAGAACACGTCGAGCAGGTTCTGCTCGAGGGCGCTTTTGAGATAGGAGTCGAGCGCGGAGAACGGTTCGTCGAACATGAGGATCCCGGGTCGCGCGGCGAGCATGCGGGCGAGCGCCACGCGCTGCTGCTGCCCGCCCGAAAGACGCGAGGGGTAGCGATCGGCGTACTCGGCCATGCCGAAAATCTGCAGGTAGCGCAGGGCATCCTCCTGCTGCCTGCGGGAATCGACCGCATGGTCCATGCCGGCGCGGACGTTGTCCGTGACCGTCAGATTCGGGAACAGCTGGTAGTTCTGGAACAGCAGGGCGCACTTCCGCTGCTGCGGCGTGAGGTTGATTCCCGCGCTCGAGTCGAAGAACGTGACGCCGTTCACCACGATCCTACCCTCATCGGGGGTCTCGACGCCCGCGATGCAGCGCAGCGTGCCGCTCTTGCCGCAACCCGACGCGCCCAGAAGACCGATGCGCTCCTCGCCCGCCTCGAGCTCGATGTCGAGCGTGAACCCGGGGTAGCGTTTCTTGATCGCCAAGGACAGCGACATGGGCTACCGCCTCCCTTCCGTCGATGCCGCGTCCGTCGAGGAGCCGCCCAGCAGAAGCTCAGAAAGCGCCTCGCGATCGATGCGCAGCGCGTCTCCGCCATGCTCCTCAAGCGCATCCGCCTTGCCCGAGGCGGCCATCTGGCGCCGCTCGGCGCGCGAGATGCCGCGGGCACGGTAGCGCTGCGAGCGCGCCGTGTAGATGTTGATGAACAGGATCACGAGGAAGCTGAACAGGATGACGACGATGACCCAGAACAGCGCGACGTCGGTGTTGCCGCTCATCCACTGGAAGTAGATCGCGATGGGGATGGTCTGCGTCTCGCCCGCGTAGTTGCCGGCGAAAAACAGCGTGCAGCCGAACTCGCCCATGGCGCGCGCGAAGGCGAGCACGGTGCCGGCGGCGATCGACGGCCAGGCGAGCGGCAGCATGAGGCAGCGGAAGATGCGCGCCTCCGACCACCCGAGCGTGCGGGCTGCGTCGAGCATCTGCGCGTCCAGGCCCTCGAAGGCGCCGAGCGCGGTGCGGTACATGAGCGGGAACGAGACGACGATGGCGCTGATCACGGCGGCCGGCCAGGTGAACACGAGCGCGACCCCGTGCTCGATCAGCCAGCGACCGACCGGCGTCGACTGCCCGAACAGCAGCAGGAGCAGAAAGCCGCAGACCGTGGGCGGCAGGACCATCGGGATGGTGAACACCGAATCGAGCAGGCCCTTCAGCCGGCTCGAGGTGCCCATGGTCTTCCATGCGGCGACAAGGCCGAGCACGAACGTCACCACGAGCGCGACGGCGCTCGTCTTGAGGGACACCCAAAACGGCCGCATGTCCAAGCCGGTGAAGAACGAGGCGAGCTCGTCTTGCCAGGTGGGGGCGGCCTCCATCGCCACATCCGCGGCGGCGACCAGCTGCGCGTTATCGACCCACAGGGCGCCTTCGCCCAAATCGAGCCCGCTCACCGCGGCGGTCTCCGACGGCGTCGAGCCCTGCGCGACCTCGGCGGGCTGCACCGACGTGTAATATCCGTCGCCGACCTGGACCCGGAAGATGTAGCGGTAGGAGCCATCGACCACTTCGTCTTGCGTGGAGACGACCCAGACCTTGTCCTCATCCGCCAGCAGCACGCCGCCACGCGAATGGGTTTCGTCCAGCTGCTTTATCAAGGCGATGAGCGCGTTCACGTCGTCCTCGTCATCGGCCTCGAACCCGGCGGCCTGGGCCGCATCCGGATCGACATGCACCCAGATGCTTTGGGGCATGTTGATGACCACGACCGTGCTGCCCTCAGCGACCGGGAAGCGGTAGCCCAGATCGGTATCATCGACCAGGCGCTGGGCGCCGCGGTTGTAGCGCACGAACCCGTTCAGGCCGAAGCCCGCCGTCTCGTCGATCGCCGAATCCTCCTGGGCCTGCTCGCCGCCGTCCGCCCACACGCGCGCCGGAAGCGCGCACAGCACCGATAGCAGCAGCGTCGCGAGCAGCGCGACCAGCAGGCTCCGGCGGCCCCGGAAGTATCTTGCGGCTCTTCCCGTCATGCCCTCATCCCCATCACATCGCCCTGTGGAAAAAAGGCGGCCCCGAGCGAACGAGACCGCCTCTTCATGTGCCAAACTGCAGGCGCAGCCCGGCTTTCGAGTATATCAGCCGCGCGGCTTACGCCAGCTCGAAGCCGTACTCGGCCCAGATGGCGAGCGCATCCTCGTCGGTCATGCAGAACTCGAGGAAGTCGGCAGCAGCCTCGGCGTTCTCGGACGTAGAGGACACGGCACCGGGGTACACGATGGGCTTGTGGGAGTCATCGGGGCAGGTGTAGGCGACCTCGATGCCGTCGTAGCGGTAGACGTCGGAGGTGTAGACGAAGCCGATCGTGCAGTCGCCGGTCGAGACGTACTGAGCCGCGGTGCCGACCTTGTCGGCGAGGCTCACCTTGTCGGCGATCTCGGGAGCGTACTCGCCGCCCTCGCCCTCGGCGTTCGTGTAGAGGCCCACGCTGGCGAGCGACTGGTTGGCGTACTTGCCCGCGGGCACCGCGCCCGGCTCGCCGATCGCGATGCTGCCGTCGACGTTGGCGACGTCCTCGAGGGAGTTGATCTGGACGTCAGAGCCCTCGCCGCGCACGATCACGAGGTCGTTCACGAACATGTCCTGACGCGTGGACTCATCGACGAGCTCGCCCTCGACCGCGTCGTCCATGGTGCCGGCGGAGGCCGTGATCAGGATGTCGACCGGGGCGCCGCCGCGCATCTGCTCGACGAGGTCGCCGGAGCCCTTGTACTGGGTGTCGGCGAAGGTCACGCCGGTCTGCTCGGTATAGAGCGCCTCGACCTCGGGCATAGCCTTCTCAAGGGAGTTGGCGGCGAAGATCTGCAGCTCGACGGACTCGGCGGCGGGCTCTGCCGAGCCGGAATCCGCCTGGGTGGAACCCTGGGCGGCCGTGGTATCGGAGCTGCAGCCGGCAAGCGCGGCGCCCAGCATGAGCGTGCAGCCCATCGCGGCGAACGCGCGACGAGTCAGATGGTTTTTGAGCATGGTTCATCCTTCCCGAGATGTTTTGCGCTAACGCTCGCCGCCCCGCTCCCAACACGGTGCGGCGAACGCTCGCAATTCGTTGCTATTATTATACTGAGTTCAGAATAGTTCTGTTCGAGAGTGTCCTTGCCTAAGAATAATTTTTTATTCCCGAGGAGTCGCGAAGGCCATGCCGCGTCTTTCGAGAAGGAAAGCGGGGCCTGATGACACAAAGCGGACCGTTTGGCACGCCAAGAGCCTTTACTGACCCCCTTTAGCGTGCCAAACGGTCCGCTTTGTGTCATCGGTCCTTGTCCCTCCCTTTCCCGGGGAGAGCGGGGACGAGTTAATCGACCTTTTCCCCGTGAGGCGCCGCACCGCCGGAAGGGCGATACGACGCCGTCAACATGCCAAACCGCTCAGTGGCCGGCTCCAGCCGTCATGCTGACCGCATGCTCGAACTGGTCGGCGATCCCCTCCCAGCATTCGCGCGCCGCCTTCGTGGACCCGGGGAAGTTGACGACGAGCGTGCCCCCGCGCTGCATGCAGACGGCGCGTGAGAGCATCGCGCGCCTCGTCTTGGTCATGGAGTAGGCGCGCATGGCCTCCGCGATGCCGGGCACATCGCGGTCGCACACGGCGCGTGTGGCCTCGGGCGTCACGTCGCGCAACGACAGTCCCGTTCCCCCGCAGGTGATCACGATGTTCGAGCGGTTGTCGTCGGCCGCGCGCACGATGGCCGCCGAGATCTCGTCCACCTCATCGTGCACGACCTCGTGGGACGCGACCGTCCAGCCCTGGGCGCGGATCAGCTCCTCGAGCGCGGCGCCGGCCTCGTCGGCCGCCATGTCGCGCGTGTCCGAGCAGGTGACGATGGCGATACGGATATCCATGCAGCTACCTCTCCTCAAAACGTTCGGCCCCCGGCCGTCTACAGAACCGCGCCCTCTTCGATATCGATGCGCACGCAGCACACCTCGTCCCCCGCCTGGTAGCCTTTGAGACCCTCGGGGACCATGAGCAGGCAGTTCGCATGATGCAGGGTCCCGAGCAAGGCGGAGTTCTGCGACGACGCCTCGCTGACCAGCAGCTCCCCGGTCGCATCGTCGCGCTCCACGCGCGCGCGGTCGTAGAAGCGGCGCTGCTGCCCCTTCTTGACATCATGCGTCACGCGCGCGGACTGCACGGGGCGCACCAGGTCGCGAAAGCCGAGCATCTTGCGGATCGCGGGGCGGGCGAGCATCTCGAACCCGACCGCGGCGGCGGCGGGGTTGCCCGAAAGGCCCAGGTAGGGCACGCCGCCGATCAGGCCGAACGTGATCGCCTTGCCGGGGCGCAGCGAGATGCGGTCGAACAGGACCTCGCCCTCGCGCCTGACGAGCGCGGTCACGTAGTCGTAGTCGCCCGCGGACGCGCCGCCGCTCGTGATCACGAAGTCGCACTCCGCCATGGCCTGATGGATCTTGGCGGAGATCTCGTCCTCGTCATCGGTCGCAATGCCGTAGAACCTCGCGTCCGCGCCCGCCTGCAGGGCGGACGCCATGAGCGCCGAGGAGTTGGCGTCGCGGATCTGCCCGCGCGCGGGCACGCGGTCGGGGGCGACGAGCTCGCTGCCGATGGAGATGATGCCGAGCACGGGCCGGCGGTGGATCTCGACCTCGGCGGCGCCGGCAGACGCAAGCAGGCCCGCCCCCGCCGCGGTGACGGTCTCCCCCGCGCGCATGACGACCTCTTGGGCATGCGCCTCGAGGCCCGCGGCGCGCACGTTCTCGCCCTCGGCGATCGGCGCGGTGAAGCGCACGCGCGACCCTTCGTTCCCGTCGCCGTCAAGCACCTCGACGACCTCGTATTTCACCACGGCGTCGGCACCGTCGGCCATGGGCGCCCCGGTCATGATGCGCACCGTCTGGCCCGCCCCGATCGTGCCCTCGAAGACATGGCCCGCCGCCTCGTGCCCGATGACGTCGAGCACCACGGGCGCTTCGGGAGATGCGCCCGCAAGGTCCGCAGCGCGCACCGCGTAGCCGTCCATCGCGCTGTTCGCGAACGGAGACAGGTCGATATCGGTCGCCACGTCGGCCGCGAGCGGAAAGCCCACGGCGCGCCAGCATGGGAGGCGTATCGGCTCGGTCGGCTCCACGTGATCCAAAACGATAGCCTGCGCCTGCTCGAGCGCGATCATGTTCTCGTCGGCCATCACACCCCGCCTTTCGATGGTTGTATTCTGAGTTAAGTATAATCAGGAGCCCGCATATGTGCTGAGTTTCTTTCGGGCGCATTACATTCCGCTTCCCGCACGCGCCGCCCGTCCCCCGACGCCGCCGGTGCGTATAATGCATCCGTACCCTTATCCACCCCTCTAGAGCAAGGACGCGCCCATGTCGGGACGACCTGAAGATATACAGCGAAAACTGAGGCGCCACGGCACCGGCTTCGTCAACACGCTGGGGCTCGAGCTGGCGCATACCGAGCGCATGCTCGCAAGCGATGCCATGCGCGACCTGGGCAACATGCGCGCAAGCCTGCGCACCGTCTGCCTGACCGTCCTCGTCTCGGCCCTGATGGGGGCTGCCGCCTGGGCGTTTCTGGCGGCGCTCGACCTCGTGACCGGCGCGCGCGAGAACCATCTGTGGATGTTCGCCCTGCTGCCGGTCGTGAACCTCGCGACCGCCTGGGTCTACCGCAACCACGGCCTGCGCGCCGCGCGGGGCAACAACCTCGTCATCGACAGCTCCATCACCGGCACGCCCATCCACGCGCGCATGGCCGCGCTCACGTTCGTGTGCTCGGTGGCGACGCACGCGGCGGGAGGATCGGCCGGACGCGAGGGCACCGCCGTGCAGATCGGCGGCACCATCGCGAGCAACGTGGCGACGCTGTTCCACCTCGACGGGCGCGAGCGCCAGGACCTCATGCTCGCCGGCATCTCGGCGGCGTTCGGCGGCGTGTTCGGCACGCCGCTGGCCGGGGCGTTCTTCGGCATGGAGATGTGCACCATCGGCAAGCTCAACTACAGCGCGGGCCTGTACTGCCTGATCGCCTCGTTTGTGGGCGACCTCACCGCGCGCACGCTCGGGACGACCCATGCGTTCAACACGATCGCCTCCGTCCCCGCCATGGAGCCCGCCACCGTCGCGCTCGTGGTGGCGGCCGCCGTCGCCTTCGGCCTCATGGCGCGGCTGTTCTCGCTTTCCATCCGCACCGTCAAGCGCATCTACGCCTCGCGCATCAAAAACTATCTGGTCGCCGCCCTGGTGGGGTCGCTCGTGCTGCTGAGCGTCTATGCGGCATGCGGTCTGTACCGCTACGGCGGCCTGTCGGAATGGCTCGTCACGGCGGGTTTCGAGGGCTCGACGGGCCCGGCCGACGTGGTCGCCAAGCTGGCGTGCACGGCGCTCACGCTCGGCGCCGGCTACCAAGGCGGCGAGGTGACCCCGCTGTTCGGCATCGGCGCCGCGCTCGGAGGCTGGATCGGCCAGATCTCGGGCGTGGAGCCGAGCTTCATGGCGGCGCTCGGCATGGTCGGCGTGTTCGGGGCCGCGCTGAACGTGCCCATCACCACCATCATGCTTTCGGTCGACATGTTCGGGGGGCAGGCGGCTGCCTACTTCGTCATCGTGGCGTTCATCAGCTATCTCGTCGCCGGGCACCGCGGCGTGTACCCCGCCCAGCGCATCGTCACGCCCAAGCGCCGCTCGCTCGAAGTCGATCAGGGCGACACGGTCGAAGCAGCGCTGGAGCGCCATCGCGAGGACGCGGCAACGAGTGAGGATGCAAAAGCATGAGCGACGAGACGAACCTGGGAAGAACCCTCATCATCTGCAACCCCGCCGCGCAGTCGGGCGCCGCGGCCGAAGTCGGAGAGCAGCTCAAGCGGTTTCTCGAGATGTATCTGCACGACGGGAGCGCGTTCAACCTCGTGTGCACCGAGCGGCCGCACCACGCCACGCAGCTGGCATCGCGCGCGATGGGCTACGACACCGTGCTCGCGGTGGGAGGCGACGGCATCGTGCACGAGACGGCAAACGGCCTCATGCGCATCGAGGCGCAGGCGCGCCCCGCGCTCGGCGTGATTCCCGTCGGGTCGGGCAACGACTACGCGCGCACGCTCGGCATGCGGGAGATCTCGCGCGACCGCGATCTGGCGGCGATCCTGTCGTGCAAGGCCAAGCCGCTCGACGTGGGGCGCATCGAATACACGCCTGCGGATACAGACGAGGTCACGCAGGGACCCGTCGGCCGTGCCAGAGGCGCGCGCACCGAGTATTTCGTGCAGACGCTCTCGTTCGGCATGGACGCGGCGATCGCACTCGGCACGTACAGGCTGCGCGCATCGACCGGACTTACCGGAACGCCGCTCTATCTCGCAAGCGGGTTCTCTGCCGCGGGGAGGCACTACCGCGACTACCCGGTCATGGCATCGATCGACGGGGCGCCGGCCGAGCGCATGCGCACCATAGCCTTCGCCGTGCAGATAGGCCCGACGTACGGCTCCGGCTTTCGCATCTGCCCGGATGCCGATCCTGCCGACGGCATGCTCGACATCTGCTATATCGCGGGACCCATGCCGCGCGCCCACGCGCTTGCGCTGCTGCTCGCGGCAAAAGGCGGGCACCATCGGTCGGACAAGGCGGTCCACACGCGCCGCATCCGCTCCGCGACGTTCACCTTTGAGGACGGGGGCTATCCCATCCAGGCCGACGGCGAGCTCATCCGCGCCACGCGCGTATCGGTGGGCATCCTGCCCGGCGTGCTGCGCGTGCTCGTGCCGACCGACGGGCGGCGGAAATAGCAAAGGTAGGGGTAGGTTGGCGCCGAAGCCCGTTGCTCACGGCAGGTGAATAACCTCTGCTGTAATGTGGTAAACTACAGATGCATCAGCAAAGCCCATCCTTTGTTAACTTGTTCGCGGACGGCGCGGTGTTTTGTTCGAAGGAGCCTGACTGCAATCAGGCTCCATTCGTCTTTACACTACGTCATCCATATGCTGCTTATGCTTCTCTTTGCTATCGAGGTATCTTCTCATATCGAGAAGGAGCCTCGCGATGCTTGCAATGTTCGCAAGAGCCGAGAGAACTTCAAGAACGTTGTCCATAGGCGTCGCCTCCATCGAAGAGATTGGAGCGCCACTCGCATCGGAACTTTGCTGATGCATCGTAAAGTATACTAGAGTATATGGTGCTTTAAAATTAGTAAGCATTCTGTTCGACGAGACAGATAATACGAGCACCCACCGGAACGCGAAGGGGCCCGCAGTGCGGGCCCCTTGTTTGTGTCGTTATGGGATTCGGACGTTACGCACCGATCACGTCACGGTGGAACGTGGCGGACATCGTCGCCATCGAGGCGCGCCATGCCGTGTCGTTCGGACGCAGCTGCGGGCCGGATGACGTGTCGACACCGCTCATCAGGCCATGGTCGACCGCCCAGGCGATCGCCGGCTTGGCGTAGGCGTCAACCGTGCTCCAACCGGAGATCTGCGAAGCGGCGCCCATGTCGGACGAGGTGTCGAGCTTGGCGACCTTGTTCGCGTAGTTGTACAGGAAGGTCGCAAGCTCCTGGCGGCTGACGTTCCCGTTGGGATTGAACAGATTGCTGCCCGCGTAGCCGTTCGCCACGCCCGCGGAGCGCGCCCAGCGGACCGCGTCGTAGTAGTACACGGTCGCATCACGGTTGTCAGAGAAGTTCTCGACCGAACCGGCCGAGGGCTGACCGGCCATGTTCCACAGGACGCAGATAACCTGAGCACGCGTGATGGTGTCGTACGGACCGAACAGCGTCGTGCCCGAATAGCCGCTCATGAAGCGGTGGTCGACAGCGTAGTCGAACAGGCCGCACGTAACGTACCAGTCATCCGACGCGACATCGGTGAACCCGCGGTACGGGCTGTAGCCGGCCCAACCGGCGTACAGGGTCAAATCCGCTTTGACGGGCTGCGCGAAATCGTAGGCCGCCCCCAGCGAGGCGTCGGTGAACCAGCCGGTGAAGCGGTAGTACGCGCGCGTCGGATCCGCCGGGCGCACGGCCCTCTCGCCCTCGTTGACCAGCTGGCTCTTGACGGCCGAGCCGCCGTTCGTCACGAACGTGACGACGAGCTGGTCGCCGACCTTCACCGTGCACGTCGCGGTCTTGCTACCGTCCACGGTCGTGACCGTGATGGTCGCGGTGCCGGGCGCCACCGCCCACACCTTGCCGTCGGCGTCGACCGTCGCGACCTTGGTATCGGAGCTCGTCCAGGTGACCTTCTTGTTGAGCGCGTTTTCGGGAAGAACCGTCGCCTTCAGCACGGCGCTCTCGTCCACCTTGAGGGCAAGCTCGGTCTTGTTGAGCGTGACGCCGCTCACCGCACCGGCGACGCTGACGGCACATGTCGCCGTCTTGTTGCCGTCCTCAGTGGTCACGGTGATGGTCGCTGACCCCGGAGCCACCGCCGTCACCTTGCCGTTGGCGTCGACCGTCGCGACCTTGGTGTCGGACGAGCGCCAGGTGACCTTCTTGTTCTCGGCATCAGCCGGAGTTACCGTTACCTTGAGCGTGTAGCTTTCGCCCTTGTCGAGCGAAAGCGAGGTCTTGTCGAGCGTGACCCCGCTCACCGCACCGGCCACGCTGACCGTGCACGTCGCGGTCTTGCCGCCGTCATCGGTGGTCGCCGTGATGGTCGCGGAACCGGAGGCGATTGCCGTCACCCTTCCGTTGGCATCCACCGTCGCGACCTTGTTGTCGGAGCTCTTCCAGGTGACCTTCTTGTTCTCGGCATCAGCCGGGACAACCGTCGCCTTGAGCGTATAGCTCTCGCCCTTTCCCAGCGACAGGGTAGTCTTATCAAGAGACACACCCGTAACCGCCGGCCCCTTGACCGTGACGGTACAGCTAGCCGTCTTGCCGCCGTCGTCAGTCGTCGCTGTAATGGTCACCTTGCCAGAGGCGACCGCCGTGACGTTACCGTTGGAATCGACTCTCGCGATGCTGCTGTCGGTGCTCTTCCAGGTGACTTCCTTATTCTCGGCATCAGTCGGAGCGACCGTCGCCTTGAGCGTATAGCTCTCGCCCTTGCCAAGAACAAGCGACGTCCTGTCAAGGGATACGCCCGTGACAGCAGATCCCTTGACCGTGATGACGCAGGTCGCCGTCTTGCCGCCGTCCCTTGTGGTTGCGGTGATCGTCGCCTTACCGGCAGAAACCGCTATCACCTTGCCGCTAGAGTCGACCCTAGCAATAGCGGAGTTGCTACTCGTCCAGCCGACTTCCCTGTTCTCCGCGTCTGTCGGGTAGACAGTCGCCTTGAGGGTACGAATATCGCCCTTGTTAAGCGTCAGGGCAGTCCTGTCGAGGGATACGCCCGTAACCGCCGGCCCCTTGACCGTGACGGTACAGCTCGCCGTCTTGCCGCCGTCGGCGGTCGTGACTGTAATCGTCGCCTTGCCGACCGAGACCGCCGTGACCCTACCGGTGGAATCGACCCTCGCGACACTGCTGTCGGAGCTCTTCCAGGTAACGCCCTTGTTTTCCGCATTCGAGGGACTAATCGTGTACGTCAGCTTGTACGTAGAATTCTTACCGAGCGTGAGGGTTGAAGGAGAAAGCGAAATCCTTTCAACCTTGACATCGGGCTTGACGGCCACCGTGCATTTCGCGGTATAGCTCCCATCATCGGTCCTTACGGTGATCACCGCGGTGCCGGCGCCGACGGCGCGCACGTTACCGGAGCTATCCACCGTGGCGACCCCAGTATTGGAGCTCGACCAGCTCACACCCTTATCGGTAGCGTTACTCGGAGACACCGTCGCGGTCAGCACAGCCGTGTCGCCCGTATCCAGCGAAAGCGACGTCCTGTTGAGCCGCACGCCCGTAACCGACACCACATTGGACTTGACGATAAACTCCTTCGACCAGGAACGGCCGCCGGGACTCGTAGCGGTAATGGTCGAGGTGGCCCCCACCTGCGCCCCGGAGCTGGCGCTCACGATGCCGTTATCCACGGTGAAAGCAGCGGGACTGGAGGATTTCCACGTATAACCGTGAGCCTCGGTAGACGTATAAATGTAGGAGAATTCCGGATTTCGAATACCTACGACCAGCTCATAGGTTTCACCCGGCTCAAGGGGCTCTGGATCTTCCTGTCTCATGTTCAAATTGAAACCCGAACCATCATAAGGGACGAGACTGTGGCTGTAGTCCACTTTCGTGATGGCAGTAAACACACCAGCATCGGCATAGGTCTCTGATCTATGGGCGGTACCGAACAGCTCTACCCAGCAGGAAACACTTCCGATTCTGAAGCAGCCCACACCGATGATCGCATAGCTTGGATCCAAAATGTTCGCACGATGCCCGTCGCTATTCATCCACGCATCGGTCACATTCTCTGCAGCATCAGAGGACCCAAATCCTCCAATAGCGATGTTCTCTCCGTAAGCTCCATTGGTAATAGTGGACCACTTCGTACCATTTGGCCTCGTATGCGAGAAGTAAAGCGCAATCTCCGCGGCACGCTGCATAGCAGCTGATTGCAAATCGGCATCCATAACGAGCGGAGAAGCCCCATTGGCCTCACGATGCTTATTGACCAGGACTTTCTGATAGCTCGCTTCCTTGTAGTCGAAAGTACCCTTGATATAGCAGTGGTCATCGCTTGCGGCAGACGACCACTGCAGGGAGATCCCAGTGTCCTCCAGGACCGCCGGCTCCCCTATCTGGACCTCGACGCCTGCAGCGTCCTCCCCCACGACGATCCCTTGAGGCTCGTCCGCGAAACCCGCGACGGGCAGTGCCGCCAACAGGGCTGCCGCAAAACCGACTGCCAGGAATTTGAACTTTCGCATCTCGCTCACTCCTTCCCGTACCTACGCGCGCCGCGGATCGACACCGCTGCAAACGGGACCGACCCCCGAGCATCCTTCATCTTCATCTTTACCACAGGAAAAAGGTATGTTGTTGCGCAACAACGGGCTCGGCGACTTTGGATGCAAGAACGGATGTATCCCACCCACTTGAGCTCACGACAGCAAACGCCCTGGCTCTTCGCAAGTCGATACGGTGCTCCGCGTACACGGCACAGCCTGCAGTCGCCCACCATGACCATGGTGCGATCTACCAGGTTACCCGCTAAATAGGCCCAGTAACTGTACCCAGAACTGCGAGAGAGAGCCCCTCAAGAGGCTCTCTCTCGCAGTTCTGGGTACAGTTACTGGGTACCGTTGCCGGGTAGTCCCGTGGATTTACCGATGACCGGGTCACATCGGAATATAGAACAGCGTTCCTCTAGATACAGAAACGGCGGGGCAGCACCTACTCCTCCCCCATTACGCGGCGGCGCAGCATCTTCGTTTGCGCACGCTGGCGCTTGTCGGCGAGGCGGCGGCGCTTGGCGGACGCGGGCACCTTGGTCTTCTTGCGCCGTTTTGGCGGACGGCTCCGCTGCTCGAACTGTTCGCGCAGCTTGGCGATGCACCGCGCACGATTCTGGAACTGGCTTCTGCTCTCACGAGACGTGACGGTGATCCCCGTGGGAACGTGACGCATGCGCACGGCAGAATCGGACGTGTTCACGCCCTGCCCGCCCGGCCCGTGCGCATGAAACACCTGCACCTCGCAGTCGCGGGCGATCTCGTCGGCCGTCATCGCCGCAAACGCCGCAAAGTCCCTATGGGTCAGCTTCTGTCCCTCATCCATCCCGTCATCTCCCCTATATACGTAAAGAAGGCCCTCGACCAAGCCGAGGGCCCATCAAGAACAATCCGAAACCCGTCCGAAACCCAGGCGGTTCCCAGGTGCGTCGATGTAATGCGAAGGAGGAGGGAGCGCGCCTCAGAACGTCGACCGACGATTGAACGCCAAAGCGGCGTGCCTGGGGACCGACATGGTCGGCTTCCAGGTGCCGCAGGTTGCCGTGAAAGAGGAGGGCATAGACCTTCGGTCATGCCCGACGATTGAGCGGCAAGATGCGGTGCCTGGGAGCCGACTAGGCGAAGGTCAGTTCGCCCGTCTCGCAGTCCATCCCGACCAGCCTGGCCAGACTCTCCACGCGGTACCCGCGCTCGCGAAGCTTGTCGCCACCACCCTGGAATCCCTTCTCGATAGCGATGCCGATGCCCTCGACCGTGGCCCCCGCGCTCTCGACGATGGCGATCAGGCCCTCGAGCGCGCAGCCGTTGGCCAAAAAGTCATCGATGATGAGCACGTGATCGCCCGGGGACAGAAAGCGCCGACCCACGATGACCGGGAACTCGCGCTTCTTGGTGAACGAGTAGATGGTCGTGGAGTACTGCTCGCCGTCCAGGTTGATAGACTGGGCCTTCTTGGCGAACACCACCGGCACGTTGCCGAAATGCTGCGCGGCGATGCAGGCGATACCGATGCCGCTCGCCTCGATCGTCAGGATCTTGTTGATGGGAACGCCCTCGAACAGACGGGCCCATTCGGCGCCCATGTGGTCGAACAGCTCGACGTCGCACTGATGGTTGAGAAACGCGTCCACCTTGAGTACGTCCCCCGCTTTCACGATGCCGTCCTGGCGGATGCGATCCTCAAGCTCCTTCATTGCAGCCCCTCTCTTATGCATGCGCGCGCCCGTGACGCGCATCCCCTGTGCCCCCATTGCGTTGTCTAGAGAAGCGCAGATCAATCGCTTTCGCGGCGCCCGGCACGGAGCCGCCGTCGCGTAAGGAATTGGTCAGCGCTTTCCTAGCAGAATATCACGTTCGCGTATAAGGCAGCGCGAAAGAGCCCGAGCCGGGGCAATTTTGCGCAGGTGCCTCGACTGTTTTGTCCGCTTCTTTATGGATGCCGCGTGGTGGGTGCGTAATGGTCCAGAAAAGGTTTGGCGATACCCGGTCTTGCCGGCCGCACCCCGCATCTGTTGCGCTACACTTTTCAAGTTCTACATCACCTTGTATGAGGGGGAATCATGCTGAGGATCGGTCTTCTCACGAGCGGCGGCGACTGCCAGGCGCTCAACGCCACCATGCGCGGCATCGTCAAGACGCTGGAGAACAACGTCGGCGCCGACAATCTCGAGATCTACGGTTTTGAGGACGGCTACCAGGGCCTCATCTACAGCCGCTTCCGCATCATGACGCCGCACGACTTCAGCGGCATCCTTACCCGCGGCGGCACCATCCTGGGCACGAGCCGCACGCCGTTCAAGCTTCTCGACACGCCCGAGGCAGACGGCGTCGAGAAGGTCCCGGCCATGATCCACACCTACCACAAGCTGCAGCTCGACTGCCTGTTCATGCTCGGCGGCAACGGCTCCACCAAGACAGCCAACCGCCTGTCCGAAGAGGGCCTGAACGTCATCGCCCTGCCCAAGACCATCGACAACGACACGTGGGGCACCGAGCGCACCTTCGGCTTCTCCTCCGCCGTCGAGGTCGCCACCGAGTGCATCGACAACATCCACACCACCGCGAGCTCGCACGGCCGCGTGTTCGTCATCGAGATCATGGGCCACAAGGTCGGCTGGATCCCGCTGTACGCGGGCGTCGCGGGCGGCGCCGACGTCATCCTCATCCCCGAGATCCCGTTCGACATGAAGAACGTCATCAACACCATCGAGCGCCGCATGGAGCGCGGCAGCCGCTTCACCATCGTGGCGGTCGCCGAGGGCGCCATCACCAAGGAGGACGCGAAGCTCTCCAAGAAGGAGTACAAGAAGAAGGTCGCCTCCCGCACCTCCCCGTCCATCGTGTACGACATCGCGCGCGAGATCGAGGAGCGCACGGGCCGCGAGACCCGCGTCGCCATCCCCGGCCATACCCAGCGCGGCGGCGAGCCCGACGCTCAGGACCGCGTGTTCGCCACGCAGTGCGGCGCCGAGGCCGCTCTCGGCTGCATCGCGGGCGAGTTCGGCTACATGATCGCGCAGGTCGACGGCAAGATGACCCGCGTGCCGCTCAAGGATGTCGCCGGCAAGCTCAAGTACGTCGACCCCACCTGCGACCTCGTGCGCGAGGCCAAGGCGCTCGGCATCAGCTTCGGCGACGAGTAGCTTTCGGCATCAGGCGGCGCCGCGCAACCGCTTTTGCATCCGCTGCTGAGTGCGGTGCGTGCGTGTCCGTCGCCCGCCCGATCACCTGAGAGCGGCTGGAGGCCACACGGCTTCCAGCCGCTTTTTCGTACGCGTCCATCTGAAGGAGTAGATATGGCTCGAAACAACAGGGGTATCATCCAGGAATTCGTCGAGTTCATCAGCCGTGGAAACGTAATGGACCTGGCCGTCGGCGTCATCATCGGCGGCGCGTTCACCTCCGTTGTGAACGCGCTCGTTTCCACGATTATCCAGCCGCTTATCGCGGCGATCGGCGGAAGCCCCGACGTCAAGGGCCTGGCGGTCGTGCTGAACGGCCAGACCATCGACTTCGGCGCCTTCATCTCCGCCGTCATCAGCTTCCTGATCACCGCGGTCGCCGTGTTCGCCATCGTCAAGGCCGTGAACACGATGAACGACCTCAAGGAGATGGCGATCAAGAAGGCGGGCCTCGCGAGCATGATCGAGAAGGAACAGGCTCCCGCGCCGCGCACCTGTCCGTATTGCAAGCAGGAGATCGCCGACGATGCGACGCGCTGCCCGCACTGCACCTCAAAGCTCGCAGGGTACGAAAACGCCATCGAAGCGCGCTGAGGGAACGCCGGTTGACGCTCCCCTGCGGCGGTCCATGGCACGTTCCGTATATTCTCGGCCCGAACCTGCATAAACAAACTGGGACATCGACCCCGTTCAGGCACTGCGGATCGGGAGGATCGAGGCCGCCGCGCGCGGCCCCGTCCATGCGCTCGGCGCGGCGGCGGCGAACACGTAACGAATTGTTCAGCGGTTCCTTAAGGATTGCGGGCCCTCTTTTGGGTACTATGGGCACAACGCCAAAAGAGGAGCCGCAATGAGACAATGCATGGACGCCGACAACCTGCACCGCCGCCTGAGAAAGATCATCGGACAGGTTCAGGCGATCGACCGGATGGTGGACGAAGACGTCCCCTGCGAAGACGTGCTTTCGCAGATCAATGCCGCCAAGAGCGCGCTGCACCGCTGCGGACAGGTTGTGCTCGAGGGCCACATCCAGCATTGCGTGCGCGACGGCATCGAGCACGGAGACGCAGACAAGACCATCGCCGATTTCACCAAAGCGGTCGAGCGCTTCGCGAACATGGGCTGACATCCGCAGCCAAGCCGCCAGGCCACCTCGTCTCGCACTCCGTACGCCTTTTCCAAACCTTGACTATATACCCCTTGGGGTATATAACTCGATTTGATACCCATAGGGGTATTGGTAATCGACGTACAACGGAGGAGTTCGGCCATGAAGCAGCGCATCGACCGCATCATGGGGCGCCTCGAGGAGGCGCTCGGCTGGGGTGGCGTCAAGAAGGACATCGCCCTGTTGGCCATCGGCGGCATCGCCCTACTCATCAGCCTGTTCGAGCCGCAAGGCATGCGCGAGGCGCTTCCCTTCGACCCGGCGTGGATAGCGATCGTGCTGTGCGGCATCCCCATTCTGTGCGAGGCGGTCATCGGCCTCGTCACCGAATTCGACATCACCGCAGACGTGCTGGTGGCCATAGCGCTCATCGCGAGCGTCGCCATCGGCGAGACGTTTGCCGCAGGAGAGGTCGCCTTCATCATGCAGCTCGGCGGCCTACTCGAAGAGCTCACGGTCGAGCGGGCGCGCGCCGGCATCGAGAAGCTCATCCACCTGACGCCGCGCACGGCGCGCCTCATCGCCCGCCCCGGCGCCGAGCTTGCCGAGCGCGTGCAGAACGCGCTGTCATCCGCCCGCATCGACGGGACCCCGGCCGAGCTGGCATGTGCCGCCGTCCTTCCGCGACTCGACCATGCATCCGGGGAGCAAATCGCGGCGGAGAGCGTGCAGGTGGGCGACCTTTTGCGGGTGAACCCCGGCGAGACCGTCCCCGTCGACGGCGTGATCGTGGCGGGACAGACCTCCATCGACCAATCCGTCATGACCGGCGAATCCATCCCCGTCGACAAGGCCGCCGGCGACGAGGTCTCCTCGGGCACGCTCAACCAATTCGGCAGCTTCGACATGGTGGCCACACGCGTGGGCGAAGACAGCTCGATTCAGCGCATGATCCGCCTCGTGCAGTCGGCCGACGCGAGCAAGGCCAACGTCGTGCGCCTTGCCGATCGCTGGGCAGTCTGGATCGTCATCATCGCGCTGAGCGCAGCCGCCGTAACGTGGGTCGCAACGGGCGAGATCATCCGGGCCGTCACGATCCTCGTGGTCTTCTGCCCGTGCGCGCTCGTGCTGGCGACGCCCACGGCCATCATGGCAGCCATCGGCAACGCCACCAAGCACGGCTTCATGGTGCGCGAGGGCGATGCGCTCGAGCGCCTGGCGTCCGTGCGGGCCGTGGCGCTCGACAAGACCGGCACGCTCACTTACGGAACGCCGCGCGTCGTGGCCGTCGAGAGCGCAGACGATGCGGACAGGCGAGCGGCCGAGAAGCTGTTCGCCCTCGTCGCATCAGCGGAAACCAAAAGCGAGCATCCGCTGGGACGCGCCATCGTGGAAGGATACCGCGCGCGCTCGGACGCATCGGGCGCCAGCGAGACGCTGCGCGCGCCCGCGTCGTTCTCCATGATCCCCGGCCGCGGCGTCGAGGCGGTCTGCATGGGCGAATCGGGTCCCGTCACGGTGATCGCGGGCAATCTCGAGCTCATGGCGGAGCGCGGCATCGACCTTCCCGCGTCGCTGCTCGAGCGCGCGCAGCGCCATCTGGATACGGGATGCACCGTCACCTACGCAGCCTGCCTCTATCCCCGCAGCGCGGACGCGCTCACCGTCGAGGTGGACGGCGCGCCGGCATCCGTGTCGCCCGTCGAGATCGCCTCGTGCCTCATCGCCCTCTCCGATGTCGCGCGCGAGAACGCCCGCGACACCGTGGCCCGCATCCGCGCAACCGGCGCAGAGCCCGTGCTCCTCACCGGAGACAACGAGGCGGCAGCCGCCGCCATGGCATCCCAGCTCGATATCCGAAGCTTCCGCTCGGGCTGCACGCCCGAAGATAAACTCGCCTGGATAGACGAGAGCGAGCGTGCGGGCCGGGCCGTCTGCATGGTCGGCGACGGCGTCAACGACGCGCCGGCCCTGAAGCGCGCCCGCGTGGGCATCGCCATGGGCGGTATCGGTTCCGACATCGCCGTCGATGCCGCCGATATCGCGCTCGTCTCGGACGACGTCGCCGAGCTGCCCCACCTGCTGGCGCTCAGCCGTCGCATGATCTCGACCATCAAGATCAACATGACCTTCTCTATGGCGCTCAATTTCATCGCCATCGCGCTCGCTATCACAGGCGTGTTGAACCCCGTCGTCGGCGCGCTGGTCCACAACGCGGGCTCAGTGCTCGTCATCTCTAACTCGGCGCTGCTGCTCAGCTGGAAGCGCCGCTAGCGGCGGGGTTACAGCCCGTGGAGGGCACCTGGATCTCTGGGCTGGCAGGGGCGACCTGCGCGTTCCCCTCCCCGCCGACCGGGCTCCCGGGGTGCGAGAGGGCCGCTGTATCCGCCCGTGTGCAAAACTGCACTTTGATAAAAGGTTTTATCAAGGTGCAGGGACGCCCTGTTTTGAATTTGGTATCAAATCTTGGACAATAAGGGCCCCTTGAGGGTGGATCGAGGCTCCTCACGGGACCTCCGGAACTGGTCAGGCAAAGAACCCGCAGGTCAGAAGCTTGTCAGATATGGCCGTTTTCCATGTATACTTCCCGATTTGATACCAAATTCATTTTCATAAAAACTTTGACCCCCTCAATCCTGCGGATTTGCGGTGCGTTTTCCCCACCGCGCGCATACAGGACCCCGGAATCCGCCCGTCGCGCGGTGACGGAGCGCGAAAGGCGCCCCGGAAGACCGCAGCTCACGTATAGGCCATCCATCTTTGCGCGCAGTGCCCCGCGCGACCGTGCCTCCGCGTCCTACACGAGGGGACGGATTGGTCTACGCTTCCCTAGAGCCTGTGGCGCTCGAGCCATGCGAGCACGTCGGCCTCGACCTGGGCACGGATGGGCTCGTTGAGGATCTCGTGGCGAGCCCCGGGATAGATGATCTCGTCGACGTCTTCGATACCCGCCGCACGGCACTGCTCGACGGCACGGTGGACGCCGCGCCCGCACTCCCCCACCGGGTCCTCGCCGCCCGCGATGAACAGCATGGGAAGCCCGTGCGGGATGCGCGCGACCAGCTTGGGCGACTGCGCGTCGGCAGCGAGCCTTGAAAGCGTGCCGTACCCGCCGACGGTGAACACCTGGCCGGAGAGCGGATCGGAGAGATAGTCGTCGACGACCGCGGGGTCCGTGGAGATCCAATCGACATCGGTCCGCGCGTCCTTGATGGCGCGGCCGAATCCGCCCGCCCCGAGCGCATGCGCGATGCGGCTCCGATGGCGCTCGCCGCGAACCGCCGACACGATACCCGTGAACACGCGGCCGACGCCCGTGAGCAGAAGCGGCTGCTGGCCGGTGCCGCAGATGATCGCGGCGCGGACGCCGAAGGCGTAGCGCGTGAGGTAGATGCGCGCGATGAAGCTGCCCATCGAGTGGCCGAACAGGATATAGGGGGTGGAGATGCCGAGTCGGGCGATCGCCTGCATGCGCAGCGCATGGACATCGCCGATCAGGACATCCTCGCCGTCCTTCAACGGCATGTGGCCGAGTTCCTCCTCGGAGGCGGCGGTGCGGCCGTGGCCCACATGGTCGTTGGCGCACACCACGAAGCCGTGGTCGCACAGGTACTCGATGAACGGCAGGTAGCGGCCCGCGTGCTCGGACATGCCGTGGATGATCTGGACAAGGCCGCGCCTTGCCGCGGGAGCCTCGGCATTCCCGTCGGGCTCCCACAGCCAGGCGCGCACGGTGGAGACGCCGTCGGCGCTGGGATAGGACAGGGCTGTGGTCTTCATGGGCGGACACCTCGCAACACGCGGTCGTTTCCCTACCATCCTAACGGGTCGCCCCGCCTTTGCGAGGTCCTCATCGGTATCCGGCAGGCGGCGCCCCGGATCGGCCGCACGACCCGGCAGACGGCCGCGGGCCAAGAAAAAGGGTGCCGGCGAGATCCAATCCCGCCGGCACCCTATCGACAACGATTGCTCGACCGCTACACGGCGGCGAGGGCCTGCTCGACGTCGGCAATGAGGTCTTCGGTGTCCTCGATGCCGCAGGACAGGCGCACCATGTCGGGCGCGATGCCGGCGGCCGCCAGCTCCTCGTCATTCATCTGACGGTGCGTGGCGTTGGCGGGGTGCAGCACGCAGGTGCGGGCGTCGGCGACATGGGTGGCGATCTGGGCGACCTTGAGGTTCTTCATGAACTCCTCGGCGGCAGCGCGGCCACCGACGAATCCGAAGCTCACCACGCCGCACGAGCCGTTGGGCAGGTACTTCTGGGCGAGCTCGTACCACGGGTCGGTGGGCAGGCCGGGGTACTTCACGAAGCGGACCTTGGGATGCTGAGCGAGGAACTCCGCCATCGCCTGGCCGTTCTTGCAATGCTGCGGCATGCGCACGTGCAGGCTCTCGAGGCCGAGGTTCAGGTAGAACGCGTTTTGCGGCGACTGGATGCAGCCGAAGTCACGCATGAGCTGCGAGGTCGCCTTGGTGATGTAGGCGCCGGCCTGGCCGAACTTCTCGGTGTAGACCACGCCGTGGTAGGTCTCGTCGGGCGTCGTGAGGCAGGGATACTTGTCCGCATGGGCATCCCAGTTGAAGTTGCCGGAATCCACGATGGCTCCGCCCACGGCGGCGCCGTGGCCGTCCATGTACTTGGTGGTCGAATGCGTCACGATGTCGGCGCCCCACTCGATGGGGCGGCACATGATCGGCGTGGGGAACGTGTTGTCGACGATCAGGGGCACGCCGTGCGCATGCGCGGCGTTGGCGAAGCGCTCGATATCGAGCACGTCGAGCGCGGGGTTGGCGATCGTCTCGCCGAAGACCGCCTTGGTATTGGGCTGGAACGCCGCCTCAAGCTCCTCATCGGTGCAGTCGGGGGCCACGAACGTGCTCTGGACGCCCATGCGCTTCATGGTGTGCGCGATGAGGTTGTACGTGCCGCCGTAGATGGCGGAGCTCGCCACCACGTGGTCGCCCTCGCCCAGGATGTTGAACAGCGCGAAGAAGTTCGCCGCCTGGCCGGAGCTCGTCAGCATGCCGGCGGCACCGCCCTCGAGCTCGGCGATCTTGGCCGCAACGGCGTCGTTGGTGGGGTTCTGCAGACGGGTGTAGAAATACCCCGCCTCCTCGAGGTCGAACAGACGACCCATGTGCTCGGACGTATCGTACTTCCACGTCGTCGACTGGTAGATGGGGACCTGACGGGGCTCGCCGTCGCCGGGACGATAGCCGCCCTGCACGCAGGTCGTTCCAAGATGCTCTGCCATGCTCTGCTCCTTTTGCTTGAGACGTTGCGTCGTTAGCAAGGATACTGCAAGGCGGCCGGTGCGGACACAGATGGCGGGCGATGTTTCGAACAAAAGTCATGCCGCGCCCGCGCGAAGATTGCGCAGCGCGCCGAGCATTGGTACCGCATAGACCCCACGTTCGATGCCCCATCCGCCCGCCACAGCTCCATTTCTAGGCATTTTCCCTGCTCTAGGCTATAGTTTTCTCTATATGAAGCATGCCTTCTTCTCACTGCAACATAAACGGACCGGACAAGGGGGCGATTGCGTGCACGCTATCTCAAGCATCGGAACAGCCCGCCGTGCGGCCTGCGGCAACGCGGCGGCGAAGCATCGCCCCGTGGCGCCCTCGCCTGCCCCTTGTCGCCTCTTTTCGCGGAGCCCCATCCATGATCAGGTCCGCTAGCCCCATCCGCACAACGGCGCTTCGCGGAAGCCACCTCCACCTTGCGCGCATGCACGCGACGGCCCGCCTCGCCGTTGCGCTCTCGCTGACCGCGACGGCCGTCGCCCTCACGCCATCGCTCGCCGCGGCAGAGCAGGACGCGACGGGTGCCGTGGACGAGACGATCGTCGACAGCACCGCGAGCACGCTTGCCGCCGACGGCCATGCGTTCGACGTGTACGCCGACCATGTCGACATCCAGATGTTCTCCGGACGCCAGACCCTGGATTCCGCGGATAACCTGCAGACGTTTTTCTTCACCATCCCTGCGGGCGTGGAGCTCGATGGGACCTGCACCATGAATCTGCTCGTCTCCGCCAGCGAGCATCTCGATGACGACCTCGCGCTGACCATCAGCCTGAACGGAACGGTCGTGCAGTCGATCCCCGTGCAGAAGATCGGGTCGGACGGGACCGGTTGGCTCGTCTGCAACATCCCCTCCCAGGTCTTCAAGGTGGGCGCGACCAACTCGGTCACGCTTGCGCTCGTCCTCGCCGACGTCTCCTCCGACGCCTCCGACGTGCAGGATTACGAAGCACGCTTCACCTCGAGCGATACGAGCAACTGGGTCGAATTCGACGCGTCGTCCACCATGCAGATGCGCGTGAAGAGCCTGCCCGCCTGCACGAACGCGACGTGGTACCCCCTGCAGTTCGACAGCGTGCTGAGCGACCCCAAGACCTCGCTCTCCTTCATCACCGACGGCCAGACATCATCGCGCAACGCCGCCTTGTGCATCGCATCGGCATTCGGAGCGCAGGTCCCCTACCAGTCGGCCATCGACCTGAGCGCGGCGGGCAGCGCCGAGGAGGCAAACGTGCTGGTCGGAGGCATTTCCGACTGGAAGAGCCTGTTCGGCAACCTCGATGTGGCACGCGCCGGAGACGGGGAGGGCATCGTCGCGACCGCGGGCTCGGTCTCGTACACGTCGATCTCGCGCCTGCTGGTGTATGCGCGAGACGAACAGGGCCTCTCGCTTGCAGCGGACGCAGCATCCGATCCCGACACCATGGCCGAGCTCGAGGGAACCTCGGCGATCATATCGTCCTTTGCATCGGCGTCCGTCGTGACGCCGGAGGAGCGCGCCGACGGCACCTACCAGCTCTCCGATTTCGGCTACGAGGACGTGACGCTGCAGGGATCGTCCGGCGAGATCGCCTCGTTTCGCCTGACCCAACCCGGAGGCGTCGCGAGCGGACCGGGCTCGACGGTGACCATCGAGTTCAGCCATTCGGACAACCTCGACCCCGCGCAGGCGGAGCTGACCGTCTACATCAACGACGAGCGCGTCGACAGCGTGAGCCTGTCCGATGCCAACGCCGAGGCCGGAAGCCTCACCGTGTCGATTCCCCAGGCGGCTCGCACGAGCCCCATCATCGACGTGCGGGTCGAGGTCAACAACTACACCGGGGACGTCGACCCGACCAAGAGCGAGAACGCCGGCTCGACCATGATCTCGAGCACCTCATCGGTGCATCTTGCCCACAGCGACGAGAGCATCAGCCCGTCGCTGAGCAGGCTGTTTACATTTGCATCCACAAGCGGCGAGGAGGACGGGACGGTCGTCGTCCACGCCGACGGCTTCGATGACGCGCTGCTGAACCTCGCCATGCGCATCGGTCAGGCGAACCTGCAGGCCGTTGACTTCGAGCTGGCAGGGCCAAGCGACGCCGCAGACGAGCGGGACCGTACTCACGACCTCGTTTACATGGGAAGCGCCTCGACCATCGAGCTCCCCGACGAGATCGCGGAGGCGCTCGACGCGGCACCGCGCTCGGACGGCACGTACCGCACCGTCCGGAGCCTTCCCCTCGATACCGACGATCTGGCCGACTCCGTCGTGTTCCAGACGGTACCGTCGCCTTGGGACCCCGCACGCACAGTGTACGTCATCACGTACCCGGAAGGCGCGGAGGACCGTGCGTGCAGCGTGCTGTGCAACGGAGAGATCCTCGGTGCCCTCGACGGGACCATCGCCGCCGTCTCCGCAGGCGGAACCGTCCTCTCCTGCGATACGACAAGCGTGCACAAGACCGGATCCAATGAGGCGGATTCCGCCCAGACGCTGCTGCAGAGCCTGATCGGATTCCTGCGCAGCCCCGTTGTGATCGCCTGCGGCATCGGCGGGCTGGCAGCCGCGATCATCGTGGCGATATTCCTGCTGGCACGGCATATCTACCGAATGGGACGCGAACGCGGGGCCGCGGAGGCCGCGGCGAATCGTGCCGTGCAGACGGCCCGTGAGGATGCGGCCGTACACGAGCTGAGGGAAGAGGCCGATTCCGATTTCGGCATCGGATCGTTCACGTTCGAGGCGCCAGCAAGCGATCTGGAACTGGTCGAAGCTAAGGCGCAGCATGAGACCGAACACGGGACCGATGCCGAAACGACTGCGGAGCCCGATGAGGCCGAGCAGGCACTGGAGGCCGAAGCGGATGCCGGGGCTGTATGCGAGCCGGCACCGACGGCCTGCGCCGCTGTTGCAGGCGCTCCCGCGGCCGAAACGGAGGCCGAAGCGGAGGCGAGCGCTCGTCCTGAGGCGGAATCGAAAGACGAGCCCGCGACCGAGCTCGCGGTCGAACTTGCAACCGCACCCGCGGACCTTGCTTCGCCATCGGAGCCCGCGCCCGCGGTCGAGCCTCGCAGGCGCAAGCAGATCCCCGGCTACTACGTCTACA
>NZ_JAUEIQ010000013.1:0-62705 GCF_030385545.1 Collinsella ihumii
GCGGGGACATCTAAACCAGAGAAAACCGTCAAGACGGCTAAACCGGACGCTGACAACAGATTGACCTGACAGCAAATCAGAACTTTTTAGCCACAATCGGCGAACGGCATAAGAAAAGCCCCTCCGAAGAGGGGCTTGCAAGCATCTAGATGAGGTTCATCTGTCCGCCGACGGTGTTGTACCAGTGCTGCCATGTGGGCGGGCAGTAGGTCTGGGCGGCCTTCGGCGTCAGGGTCGCACCGTAGTTCTTTGCCAAGAACGCGACGTGGGCGGTGATCGACTCCTCCCAGCTGCCGAACTGGCGGCTGGTCATCCAGCCCCAGGCGTTGTAGTCGCGGAAGCAGTAGGCGCCCATGGAGCTCTCGGTGCACGCGATGGCGGGGGACCAACGGGGGTCGACGCCGTTATCCCAGGCGGCCGCGGCAAACACGCTGCCATAGCCGGCAAGCGGGCTTCCGGACAGGTAGGCGTCGATGCGCTGGGTCCACTCGGCGATGAACTCGTCGCGGCTCATGTTCCAGTCCACTGCGCCGGCCACGACGGTCGAGGCCGTCTGGCCGGATTGGTTGGCGGTATTGCTGGCGTTGCCGCCGTCGACGCCGGTGCCGGACGCGGCGGACGTGTCGCCGGCGAGCAGGGCGAGCTCCTCGGCGGCCTCGCGCTCGGCCTTGGCCTGAGCCTCGCTGCGGAGCTTCTGCGCCTCCTCGAGCGCCTCAGCCGCGCGCTTCTGCTCCTCTTCAGTCTGGGCTTTCGCGTGCGTGAGCTCCGCCTTCTTCTCCTCGAGCTCCGCCTCGACATCGTTCAGGCGCTGGATGTCCTGGTTGCTTGACTCCTGGATCTGGTCCATATAGGCGAGCGTGGAGATGGCGTCATCGAACGACGTCGTGCCCAGCACGACGCTCAGCAGCGTGTTCGCGGTCGTGCGATACTTGTACTGCGAGCGCATGGCATCGGCGGCCTTTGCGCGCAGGGCGGGAAGCTGCGCCTCGATGTCGGCGATGGCGGCTTCGTTCTCCTCGATTCGCTTCTGCAGGTCCTCGAGGTTCTTCTGGGTCTCTTCGTAGGCCTTGGTGGTCTCTTCTACGCGTTGCTGCGTCTCGTTCAGCTGTGTTTGGGTTTCGTTTGAGACGGCATAGGCAGCAACAGGGGAGACGACCGGCGCCGCCGCGAACGCAACGGCAAGAGCTGCACACGTGATCATGCGCGCGGGCCTCTTCATCACGAAAGAGATTCGAGAGCAATCGGTTCGCATACACAGCCTCTAAAATAGTCGTACCTTACTGTTACCGTGATTATACGGCATGGTTCGAGTTCAACTTGAACCTTAGACCTCTTTAAGGGTCAAGTTGAAGGTTCAGGATTGGCTTGTAGCTGGGCATATGCAGAATTGTTAAGAAACTTTGGAGTTTCAAGTTCACCTTGAGGGTTAGGGTCGCGTGCGCGTCGCGCTCGCTACCTGCGAAATGTCTGCAGCGGCAGACGGGCCGTTTCACAGGGCGGAAGGGGTCCGGGCGGCACGGTGCCACGAAAAACCGCCGCCTGCGAACGGTGGCAGACGGCGGTAGGCGAGATCGGGCGTGTCGGGCTAGGCGTGCCCGCCGCTCAGGAATTTGCGGCGGCTGAAGTAGTTGTACCAGGTCACCATGAAGGTCGAGATGAGCTTCATGGCCTGATAACCGATGCTCAAAAAGGCGACGCCGACGAACATGAACAGGTCGGTGAGACCCAGACCGATGGCGGAGAGCACGGCGAAGATCGTGAATTCGCGCTTGCGCGACATGTCCTCGCGGCGGTCGAACACGTAGCGGATGCTGAGGATGTAGTTGACGATGACCGACACGATGAACGAGACCGTGGTCCCGACGAGAACATCGATATGCAGGAGCTCGACCAGCGCCAACAGCAGGACGTAGTCCACGCCGAGGGAGGTGAAGCCCACGAGCGCGAACTTGGTGAACTGCTGGACGTTGGGATTTGAAAGCGCCTTGCGCACGAAGCCTCCTTTATGCGAACGCGCGACGGATCGCATTCCGTCGCGCGTTCAATGTTGCGTCTGCCATACTTTAGGGCAAGCGTCAGCGGAATGTAAGCGCTTTGTCAAAACGATACCAAGTCCGCAGAACGTTGCCACATATTTAGGAGCTCTGCGTGCCGCCGTCGAGGAAGATCTTGCGGGAAACGAAGTTCCAGACCATGACGACCGCGGTGGCGAGCACCTTGACGATGCGGTAGTCGACAGGCGTCATCTCCGTGCCGACCCACATGAGCGCGTCGTTGATGACAAGACCGATGACGGACAGGACGATGAAGATGACGAATTCGCGCTGCCGGCTCATGCCCTCGCGGTGGCTGAAGACGTAGCGCATGCTTGCGAGATAGTTGAAGATGACCGATACGGTGAACGAGACGGTCGCCGAGGCGACCGGGTTGATGCCGAAGACCTCGGTCAAGAAGATCATGACGCCGAAGTCGATAACCGTGGCGATGACGCCCACGACGCCGAACTTCATGATCTGGGCGAGCAGATGCTTCATGCGATGACCTTCCTCACGTATGCGAGCTGCCATTGTATACCACCGGTGCCGCGAATCGCGCCGATTGCATACAGGCTGCATAGGGGGCATGCATATCAGGTGCGTTTCCGATGTGCATGCCCCTGCATGGGGGTCGGTGTTACTTGGAGGAGTGCTCCGGGATGACGCCTGTGCGATACGCCTCGAGCAGCTGGCGCAGGTCGTTGATCTGCTCGCGGATCTCCTGGCCGGTGTCGGTGTCCGAAACCATCACGCGGCGCCGCGCGACGTCGATGAAGGTCGTCTCGCTCTGGATGTCGGCGTTGCGAGTCAGCGCCTCCTCCACGCTCTTGAACGCCTCATGCGCCTTCAGGCGCACGCCGCGCGAGCTCGCAATCAGGGTGTAGCCGGCGATGCCGGTTTTAGGATGGTATGCCTTGCAGAACCCGCCGTCGATGACCACGAGGCGCCCGTCGGCGCGCAGCGGGGATTCGCCCTCGATGGTCTTCACCGGCGTGTGCCCGTTGATGATGTGGCCGCTGCCGGGGATGAGCCCGAACTCGCGCATGATGGAATCGCAGGCTGACACGTCCTTCGTCAGCTCGAAGTAGGGATCCATCGGTTCGGCCCAGGTCGACTGGTCGGCGATGTAGGAGCGCTCGAACGTCTTGACCACGCGGCCGGACATGGGGGAGCGGTGGCCGACCCACAGGTACCACAGCCAGTCCATGGCCTTGGGGTCGCGGGTGCGCCATGCGCGGCGGGCGACGTCGTCGCAGAAATCCATGTAGTCGCGGCCCGCGCGCCAGGTCCCCATACAGTTCACGCTGGCGAAGGTCCCATCCTCGCACATGGGCACACAGCCGTGGAACAGCAGGTTGCCGTTGCGAACGAGGTAGACCGAGCCGTGGCGGTACAGGAAGTCGATATGGCACTGCAGGTGGTCGGCGTTCGTGAACTCGTAGATCAGCTTGTTCAGGATCTTCTGCTCGTCCTCGGTGAGCGCGTAGGGATGCTCGGGGTCCAAGGTGGGGAAGTCGGATGTGACGAGTGGGTATGAGACGCCCTCGATCGCGACGGTGCCGGCATCGAGATCGATCTTGTCCAGCAGCAGGCGGTCCTCCATGTCGAACTCGGGGTGGCGCTGGATGATCTGGCCCTCGAGCTTGAACAGCAAGACGTTGATCGCCTTCATGAGCGGGCTGATGCTCTCGCCGTCCTTATAGGTGGCCTCGGCGAAGCTCACCAGCTGGCGCAGGGAGATGCCGTAGTCGTTCTCGAGGATCTCGTAGTTGTTGTAGCGCAGGTTGTTGCGCAGGACGGTCACGATGCAGGCGGGAACGCCGCAGGCGGCGCCCATCCACAGCACATCGTGGTTGCCCCATTGGATGTCGGTGCGCTGATGGGTGCAGTGCAGCAGCCGGTCGATGATCTTGGCGGCGCCGCCACCGCGGTCGAAGATGTCGCCGACCAGGTGGATGTGGTCCACGGCGAGCACCTTGATGAGCTCTGCCAGCGAGAAGATGAAGTCCTCGGTCGAGTCCGTCTCCAGGATGGAGTCGATGATGCGCTCGTGATAGCGCACGCGGTAGTTGTTCTCGTCGGGATGGGTGTGCATGAGCTCGTCGATGATGTAGGCGAAGTCGTGGGGGATGGCCTTGCGGACCTTGGAGCGCGTGTAGCGGCTCGAAAGACGGCGCGTCACCGCGATGAGCTGGTCGAGCATGCGCTTGTACCACGAGGGGGAGTCCTGATGGGCGGCGCGCACGAGGGCGAGCTTCTCATGCGGGTAGTAGATCAGCGTGCACAGGTCGCCCTTCTCCTGATGCGTCAGCGTGTCGCCGAAGACCTCGTCGACATGCTCGCGGATAACGCCGGAGCAGTTGTTGAGGATGTGCAGGAACGCCTCGTATTCGCCGTGAAGGTCGCTCATGAAATGCTCGGTTCCCTTGGGCAGGTTGAGGATGGCCTGCAGGTTGATGATCTCCGAGAACACGGCCTGCTGGTTGGGGAACTGGTTGGAAAGGAGGGTGAGATACTTCATCGTCTGCTCAGAACGGTCGCCGGAAACCATGGAAGGAGCCTCCTTGAGGGCACTTTATATTACGTATTGCTGAGTAGAGTATGCCCGAGCGATGTTGAGACAATGTGTACGTTTGCGGTTCTATCGGCAGACGGACGAAACCGACCGGTCGCCCAAGGAATGGGTCGACGTGCGCTTCCCGAAAACCAAGAAGGCCCCTTATGCAGCCCGTGCGAGCTGCATAAGGGGCCGAGCGCCGCGATACCGCCGGCAGACGATCAGTTGAATTGGTTGCGGTACGCCTCACACACCTCGTTGACGGGGCCGTCCATGCGCAGGTCGCCCTTCTCGATCCAGATGGCGCGCTGGCAGATGCGCTCGACCTGCGAGATCGAGTGCGACACGAACAGGACCGTGACGTCGCCGGACTCGATGAAGCGCTGGATGCGCCGCTCGCATTTCTCCTGGAAGAACACGTCGCCCACCGACAGGGTCTCGTCGACGATGAGGATGTCGGGCTCGGTGATGGTGGCGATGGCGAACGCGATGCGCGCCGTCATACCGGAGGAGAAGTTCTTGAGCGGCATGTCCATGAAGTCCTGCAGCTCGGCGAACTCGATGATGCCCTCGAGGTTGTCGTCGATGAACTCCTTGGTGTATCCCAGCAGAGAGCCGTTCAGGTAGATGTTCTCGCGGGCGGTGAGCTCGGGGTCAAAGCCCGCGCCCAGCTCGATGAGCGGGGCGATGTTGCCGCGGACGACGCACTCTCCCTCGCTCGGCTCCAGCACGCCGGCGATGATCTTCAACATGGTGGATTTGCCCGAGCCGTTGGTGCCCACAAGGCCCACCACCTCGCCGCGGCGAACCTTGAACGAGATGTTTTTCAGCGCGCGGAACTCCTTGAAGAACAGCTCGCGGCGGATGAGCTTGATGAAGTACTCCTTGAGGTTGGTGAGGGATTCCGACGCCATGTTGAAGATCATGGTGACGTCGTTGACCTCGATGGCGTACTCGGAGGTCTCGTTCACAGATGAAGCCATGAGGGATCCTTAGATGTAGAGGATGAACTTGTGCTCGAACTTGTGGAAGACGGCGTAGCCGATGGCGATCATCACGATGGCCCAGCCTGCGCACATGGCGATCGTGATGGGCTCGGGATTCGTCTGCCACAGGAAGATCTGGCGCATGAAGTTCAGGTAGTTGTACATCGGGTTGCCGTACATGAGGACCTGTACCACGGAGGGCATGGCGTGGATGTAGTCGTCGGTCCAGAAGATGGGCGTGAAGTAGGTCCACGCGGTGATGACGACGCTCCACAGGTGCATGATGTCGCGGAAGAAGACGGTGAGCGCCGACAGCATGAGGCCGAGGCCCATGCAGAACAGCATCAGCAGCACCAGGCCGACCGGCAGCCAGATGAGGTGCCACGTGGGCATGACGCGGAACCACAGCATGACGAGGGCGACCGCGACGAGCGAGAAGCCGAAGTTCACGAGCGAGAAGAGGACCTTCTGCACGGGGAACACGTAGCGGTGGACCTTCACCTTCTTCAGCAGCGACGAGTTGTCGATGATCGACATGAGCGCCTGCGAGGTCGAGTCCGACATCACGGCGAAGGTGACGTTGCCCACGATGAGGTAGAGCGGGTACATCTCGGGGGAGACCGAGCCGTTGCGGCCCTGTGCGAAGATGGTCGAGAACACGACGGCCATGACGATCATCATGAGCAGCGGGTTCAGGACGCTCCAGACCACGCCGAGCGCGCTACGGCGATACTTGCGCTTGAAGTCGCGCGTCACGAGCTGCCTGAGGATAAAAGCGTCTTTTTGGACATCGGTCTTGGCGTGAGTCGCCTTGAGCGTCTTGAGAGGTTCAGCCACGAATGTGCTCCTCGAGCAATCGGTGCGGGATACGTCAAAGGGTCATGGTAGCACAGGCCCTGCTTGGGCACGGGATTTGCACGAGGCGCTCCGACGCTTTCCATAAGGCGGCGTGCGAAGGCGATCGATCGTCGGTTTTCTCTAATTTGAAGGGTGGAACGGGAGCGGATGCGTGCGACCGTCCCGGGCTATTGCAAAAGCTCCCAGGCTTCGACTTCGAGTCCCTTGGCAAGGCGATCGAGCGTTTCGAGCGTGATGTTCTGATCACCCTGCTCGATGGCGATCAGGATCGGCCTGCTGATGCCAACCATCAGGGCGAGGCGAGTCTGCGACAGCTCTGCGCGCTGCCGAGCCGACCTCACGTTCCGACCGAGTTTTATCTGAAGCTCTTTGCACATGGTTTCGATTGTGCATACCTGTAAAGGCGAGCTGTAAACTATAGTTTACAAACACAAGTTCGTGTACGTTGGATTAGGAGGTTCAAGCTGCGAAAACAGGGCGGGAATCTTTCTTTAAGCTATTAGGCGGGCGGCAGACGCGCAGGCGTATTACCGCTCGCCCGTCCGCGGGAGGCGAGGGGTCGCAAGCGGTACGGATGCTATACTTGCTGTGTCCGTAATTTGCGGCTGGACTAAGAGGAAGGAGTCCATATGCGCAAGACGCAGACAGCCACGAAACGCTTGGTCGCAAAAGCGTCCCGTGCGCTCGTCGCGATTTCCGTCGCGGCGTGCACCGTCATGGGCACCGCGGGTGTCGCGGTGGCCGAGGATTACCCCGACATCCTGCTGGCGAGCTTCTTCAACAGCGCGGCCGACAAGAGCGACACGCTCTACACGTCGGTCGACGGCAAGAACTTCCAGAAGATCGGCGTGGCGTATCAAGACAGCTCTCCGAACAGCACCTCGGACCAATGGGTGACGACGACGCCCTACTACGTCTCGACGTTGAGCGACCCGAGCATCATCTACCACAACGGGTGGTTCTACATGCTCTCCGGATTCACCGATCACAATGCGTGCCCGGGCAAGTTCATCCCCATGATCGGCTACTCCAAGGACCTTGTGAACTGGGCATACCCCAACAGCGGCAGCAGCACCAACGTGTCGCTCGATCCGATCCCCAACAGCTCGCTCGGCAGCAAGTTCGACATCGTCGCGCCTGAGTTCTTCCAGACCAGCTCCGGTGACGTGTACATCACGTTCAGCGCCGGCTACTACGGGGACTTCCACGGCGACCTGCACAACGACACGATGTATCCCTACATCGTGAAGCTCGACTACCTCGAGCCGGGTACGCAGACGCCTGAGTCCAACCCGGGCGCTGCGCCCAAGACGTCGTACGGCACCGCCGTTCGCATCAACCTTCCGGAATCGAGCTCCAACCGTATCGACGGCTCGTTCTATGAGGAGAACGGCACGTACTACTACATCATCAAGAAGGACGGCGTCACCAACGAGATCTGGTCCATCAAGGACATGAGCCAGGTTTCCAACCCGAACGCGTGGACCAAGGTCTGCGCCAACGCGCTCACCGGCTTCGAGGGCCCCTCGCTCGTCAAGTTCAACGGCCAGTACTGGCTCTACACCGACAAGCTCGCCGACTATCCGGCGGGCAGCGCGGACGGCAAGAACGGCATCTTCGTCCAGCAGTCCTCGAGTCTCTCCGGCGGCTGGTGGGGCAACGACCGCATCGGCACGAAGAACCTCGACGGCCGCGACATCCCCAACCGCCACGGCACCGTCATCGTGATCACCGACCCCACGGCCAAGAAGGTCGTGTGGGAGGCGCGCGCCAAGGCGGGCTTCGTGTATGAGGCCGGCAAGGACGGCGTCGAGGAGAAGGTCGTCAACGGCGTCACGGAGAAGTACTTCTGGGAGAACGGCGTCATGGCGCAGTCCAAGGAGGCTTTCGTCGATGGCGCGTGGCGCTGGTACGACTCCGACGGAACCATGGCGTTCTCCAAGGATGCCTATCTGCCCTCGAGCGGCGGCAAGTGGGTCCGCTACAACGAGAAGGGCGAGATGATCAAGGGCGAGGACTACCGCTACGGCGGCTGGTACTACTTCGACCCGATCACGGGCGCCATGTGCAAGGGCTGGCGCACGCTGCCCGATGGCCGTCGTGTCTACTACGACGATGTGACCGGCCAGATGGTGCACGGCTGGCGCAATATCGGCGGTCGCAACTACCACTTCAACGAGGTGACCGGTGCGCTGATGTAGCGTATCGCCTGCAAGCAGCTGCAAAACGGGGCGTCCTTCGGGGCGCCCCGTTTCTTGTTCTCGGCTGCATCCGCCGCCGCGCCAAACGCACCCGAATCAAGCGGATCAAACGTGCCTGTCCCTAAAAGTTCACCGAACCAAAGGTGCCTGTCCCTAAAAGTTCAGGCTGTCGATGCCGAGCGGTGCCCTGGAACCCGAATGTTGCGCAACAGAGCGCCCCGATTTTTGTGTATACCTATCGAGTATGAACGCTTGGTCGCGAGGGGGTGAGTATAGTAATACATCGGCCACAAAGAGGGGGAGGTCCGATGCTGCAGGTTCACTCGCGTCACGTTGCTATCCGTCTGCTTCTCGCCGTCGCGTGCGGATCGGCGGCGATCTTCGCTCCTGCTGTTGCCCGCGCGGGCACAGCGGAGACGACGGATCCCTCGCTGCGCTGCGAGATCGTCGAGGCGGCGCTTGAGGATATGGTTCCGGGTGCTCTCGCGAAGACGTCGCAGGGCGCCGACGCATCGATTTCGCACGCGAGCGGTACGGCGCAGACTCCCTGCAGCAAGGATGTGGCCATTGCGCGCCTGCTCGCCGTCGCCTCCTCGCAGGCGGGCATCACCGATGGCGATCGCTACCAGAACGCAGCCATCGAGGCGGGCTCCACCTTCAACGGCATGGGTCCGTGCACGGCATATGTATGGTGGTGCTTCAACGCGGCCGGCTTGAGTCCGTGCTTTATGGACGGCGCCGCCACGACGTACCCCCACGAGGTCCGCGACTGGTACGCCGCCCGCGATGCGTTCGAGCCCAAGGGCTCCTACACGCCGCAGCCGGGGGACATCTGGCTGACCGACAATCCGACCGGCCGCCCGTTTCCCGAGGCGTCGGCCACCCATGCGGGCATCGTCGACCACGTGTCGGATGACGGGCAGACCATCTACTGCTGGGAGCACGTCAACGGATACGTGCATCTCGTCGCCGAGCGCGCAGACCATGAGACGCTGATCGGGTACGCGCGGCCCGATTTCGGATGCTGACATGCACGATCGCGCAGACGTCCCAAACGGGCCGTGCGCGGCGATTCAATAGGGAATGATCGAGGGGAAGGGAAGGACATGAACAAGACGGTGCGCAAGCTGGTTGTGTGCGCGCTGGCGGCGGCTACGGTCGCGTCGCCCGCAGCCGCACAGGCCGCTCCCGAGGAGCCGACGAATATCGAGTCGGTCCAAGCGGTTGCGGCCGATACCCAGCAGGCGATAGCGCCCGCGGCGGGAGAGGCTGCAGAAGACGCGCTTTCGGCTGAATCGACGGAAGGGCCCACGCAGGTCGAAGTCCTCGCAGACGACGAGGAGGACCTGCCCGTTGCCGGAGACGACGAGCCGACAGGTCCCGGCTACGATTCCGACGAGGATGTGGCGGGCCCCGATTACACCGGCTGGGTCGATGAGGACGGCGTCCCGTGCACGGTTGCCGATGCCGCCGGCTGGGTGGATGAGGGCGTGCCCGCCCGCTCGAAGTTCTTCTACGACTCGGCCACCAACGCCTGGTACTGGACCGAAGCCGACGGATCGGTGTCGCGCAACCACGACGCGTTCGTGCCGCTGGACAACTCGGTCGCCGGGACGGCGTGGGAGACCGCGACCGACGAGTGGCGTTCGGCCAACGGCAAATGGGTGCGCCTCGGCGCGGACGGCGCCATGGTCAAGGGCGTGAGCACGATCGGCGACGACCAGTGGTACTTCGATGAGGTCACGGGCGCCATGCAGTACGGCTTCCGCCTGGTGACCGACGACGACGGCGCGCGCTGGGTGTTCTATGACTACATCACCGGCAAGATGGCGCGCGGCGAGAAGGTCATCGACGGCAGCCACGGCGACGAGTCCGGCTGGATGTATTTCGATCCCGAGACCGGTGGGGCGACGTACGGCTGGTTCGAGCTTCCCGACGGCGACGGCGCAACGAAGTGGGTCTATTACGACGAGGTGACCGGGCGCATGCGCTACGGCAGCATCATGGTCGACGGCAAGCCCTACTTCCTCGACCCCGTCACGGGCGCCAGGCAGGGGCGCGACGCCATGGTGAGCCGCCTGCTCGCCACCTGCGCGTCGCAAAACGGCATCACCGACGGCTATCGCTACCAGAACGCGGCCATCGACGCGGGTTCCACGTTCAACTACATGGGTCCGTGCACGGCCTACGTCTGGTGGTGCTTCAACGAGGCGGGCCTGAAGTACCAGTTCATGGACGGTGCCGCCACCACCTACCCGCACGATGTGCGCGACTGGTACACCGCGCGCGGCGCGTTTAGGGAAAAGGGCAGCTACACGCCACAGCCGGGCGATATCTGGATCACCGACAACCCCGGCGGCCGCCCGTTCGCCGGCGCCTCCGCCACCCATGCGGGCATCGTCGACCACGTGTCCTCCGACGGCGTCTACATCTACTGCTGGGAGCATGTCAACGGATACGTGCACCTGGTGACCGAGCGCTACGACCACGGTACGCTCGTGGGCTACGCCTGCCCGTTCTACAACAGCTGATGACCTGCGCGCGGCCCGCGGCGATGCCGCCTGCGGGCCGCGCGCCTTCTTGCGTTCCGGTAAAGAATGCCGGGCGCGGTTGAGGCGCAAAAGCGCTTCGTGGTACGGTACTGGAAATGCGAATTCGCACATGCGATTCCGAATGAGAAAGGTCGCTATGCTTAGATTCCGTCGAACAATCGCCGTGGCGCTCACGACCGTGATGTGCTCGGCCTACGTGCTGCAGCCGCTGTCGATCTATGCGGACGTGACGCTGCAGGAGGAGCCGGTCGCCGCCGATGCCGCAACGGCCGAGGGCGACGGCTCCGAGGATCAGGTCGCCGCAGATGAGGCGCAAGAGTCCGCTGCCGGGGACTCCGCGGCCGATGGGGCTGCCGACGCGAACGACGCGGCGGTTCTGCCCGAGTCTCCCGAGGAGGCTGACGCGGCGGACCCGAGCGCCGCTGCCGAGGCAGAAGACGCCGATGCCGCCGACGAGTCCGACCAACCCGAAGAGCTCACGCTCAACTCCTGGCGCTACGAGAACGGCAAGCTGCGCGACGACCTCGAGGACGACGGCATCGCGCTGCTGTCTCTGACAACGCTGCCCGAGGGTGTTACCGCTCAGGGTATCGACGTTAGCGAGTTCCAGGGCACGATCGACTGGGACAAGGTCAAGGCCGCCGGCGTTGACTACGCCATCATCCGCATCGGCTGGGGCAGCGAGCACATCGATGCCCAGTGGCGCCGCAACGTGCAGGAGTGCGAGCGCCTCGGCATCCCGTGGGGCGCCTATCTGTACAGCTACGCCGAGGACGCGCACGGCGCCACGCTCGAGGCGAACTTCGTCATCGAGCAGCTTCGCGGCCTGACGCCCGACATGCCCATCTATTACGACCTCGAGGACAACTCCATCCTCTCCGGTGACACTGCGCACGACCAGGCCGCGATGGCCGAGGTCGCCTCGACCTGGTGCACCATGATCGAAGACGCCGGCTACACGCCGGGCGTGTACGCGAGCACGCGCTGGTGGAACAACTACCTCACCGACAGCTGCTTCGACCAGTGGCACCGCTGGGTCGCCCAGTACTACACCGTGTGCCAGTACGAGGGCGAGTACACCATGTGGCAGTACACGAGCTCCGGTCTGGTCGACGGCATCGTGGGCAACACCGGGAACAACCCGCACGTCGACGTGAACTATTGGTACGGCGAGCCGGTGAGCGAGCCCGTGAGCGATTACACCGGCTGGGTCGACGCCGACGGCGAGGAGTGCGACGCCGCCCATGCGACCGGCTGGGTCGACGCCGGCTTCCCGGCCGCGAGCAAGTTCTTCTACGACCCCTCGACCGACGCCTGGTACTGGGCCGAGGCCGACGGCTCCATCGCCAAGAACCACGACGCCTTCGTGCCGCTGAACAACCAGGTCGCGGGCGATGCCTGGGAGAACGCCTCCACGAGCTGGCGCGTCAACAACGGCAAGTGGGTCCGCCTGGGCGCCGACGGCGCCATGATCAAGGGCGAGGACTACGTCGCCTCTAAGGACGCGTGGTACTACTTCGACCTCGTGACCGGCGAGATGGCCCACGGGTTCCGCCTGGTGAGCGCCGACGGCGGCTCCAAGTGGGTGTTCTACGACTACGCGACGGGCATCATGGCCCACGGCGAGAAGTACGTCGACGACTCGCACGGTGATCAGGCCGGTTGGATGTATTTCGATGAGAACACCGGGGCCGTCGTGTACGGCTGGCTCGAGATCTCCGACGGCGACGGCGGGACCAAGTGGGTCTACTACGACGACGTCACGGGCCGCATGGTCTACGGCCGCCGCACGATCGACGGCTATTCGCGCTACTTCGATCCCTATACCGGCGCCTGCGACAAGATCGGCTACCAGAACCCGTCGCAGTACTTCCAGGTCAGCAGCCGCAACGTCACGCTGCCCGCCGCCGCCTACTCCACGCCCTACTCGTACGTGACCCCGTCGCGCATCGACGTGGACGCTTCGCGCCAGGACTGCGTGAACGCCATGGTCTCGCGCGCCTACGAGTACCTCGGCGCGCCGTACGTGTGGAACTACTCGCTGTCGCCGAGCCAGGGCGTCGACTGCTCCGGCTTGGTGATGCAGTGCCTGTTCGCCTGCGGCATGGACCTGGACGACTACAACCCCTATATGCACTGGTACGATCCGTGGCACGCTCATGACGCCAACAACATGGCCGCCGACGCCCGCTTCAAACATGTCTCTTTGAGTGAGCGTCAGCCCGGTGACTTGATTTTCTATCCCGGTCATGTTGCCATCTATGTCGGCAACGACAAGATCATCGAAGCCTACACGCCCGCGACGGGTGTCCGCATGGCGGGTACCTATTCCGGTGGCTTCACCGTCACCGCGGTCGCGCGCCCGCTGACCAACGCATAAAGGAGTACGTGCCCCGATTATGAACAAGCCCACCCTCTGCATCGTGATCCCGTGCTACAACGAGGAGGAGGTCCTCCCTCTGACGGCTCCCCGCTTCAAGGAGGAGCTCGAGCACCTGCAATCCCTCGGATACGTGGCGGACGATTCCCATATCCTGTTCGTCAACGACGGCAGCTCGGATGCGACGTGGAACATCATCCAGTCGATGTCCGCGCAGGACGGCATGTTCAGGGGCATCTCGCTGTCGCGCAACCGCGGGCACCAGAACGCGCTGCTTGCCGGCCTGATGGAGTGCCGCGCGTTTTGCGACGTGTCCATCAGCATCGATTGCGACGGCCAGGACGACATCTCCGCGATGGACGAGATGGTGCGCGCCTACCTCGACGGGTGCGATGTGGTGTACGGCGTCCGCTCCTCGCGTGAGACCGACACGTTCTTCAAGCGCACGTCCGCGCAGGCGTTCTACAAGCTGATGAGCGGCATGGGGGTGGAGACCGTCTACAACCATGCCGACTACCGCCTGCTGTCGCGCCGGGTGCTCGACGAGCTCGCGAACTTCAAAGAGGTCAACCTCTTCTTGCGCGGCATGGTCCCGCTTGTCGGCTTCAAGTCCACGAGCGTGTACTACGAGCGCCACGAGCGCGTGGCAGGCCACAGCCACTATCCGCTGTCCAAGATGCTCGCGCTCGCCATGAACGGTATCACGAGCCTTTCGGTGAAGCCGATTCGCCTGATCACGGCGCTCGGCTTCATCGTGTCGTTCATCAGCTTCATCGGCGTGATCTGGGCCATCGTGGTGTCGATCATGGGCAACTCGGTTGCCGGCTGGGCGAGCATGGTGTCCATCGTGTGCTTCATTGGCGGAATCCAGCTGCTCGGCATCGGCATCGTCGGCGAGTACGTGGGCCGCATCTACCTCGAGAGCAAGCATCGTCCGCGCTTCATCATCGGTGAGCGCACCTACGACGAGGGTGAGCGCGCCGAGGACTAGAAGCGTCGAGTCGTCCGTTTCGCAACGGGGCTCAAGCGGCGTGTCGAGGGTTTTGAAGGGACCCGCGGCGCGCAGCTTGAGCCCCGTTCGCTGTTTTCTGCGATCTGAGGGCGAGGGCGGCGATCAGCCGTCGCGTCAAGGGGAGCTACTCGCTTGCCGCGTACAGGCTGCTCCAAAACGTCGCCGCGCGCTCGCGCAGGCGCACGCGGATGTGCGGGAAGAACACCGTGCGCAAAAGCGGCGTCACGTACATCAGCCCGACGAGCATGGCGTCGAACAGCAGGCGCGCGCAGGCGAGCGCAACCCATGACCACGGGTGCGCGCCGCAGCTCGTGATGAGCGTAGGCAGGATGATCCACATGGGCAGCGTGTTGTCCTCCACGATGTGGAGGGCGAAAAGCGGCAGCGTGTTGCGGCCGGCGCATTCGAGCGCGCGCGACAGGCCGTGCGCGTGGCGGGCGATGAGCGCCGATGCGCGCAGGATGCACCAGCTCGCGCCGATGCCGCCTGCGATGTCGATGATTCCCGCGGGGAAGGCGCACATCGCTATGGAGGAGTTTCCACCATAGGCGATCGCGGCGATCCAGAGGCCGGCGGAGACGACGGTGACGGGTATGCGACGGGCGGCGAGCGCGTCGGCATGCGTGCGGAACAGCCATCCGACGTACATGAACGCGGCGCCGGCGATGCCCGATTGGATGCTCAGGGGCAGCCAGACATAGTTCGCCGACACCATGCCGAATGCAAGGGCGGCGAGCATGGCCACGAGCTTGCCCTTATCGCCGAGCTTCGCCGTGGCCCCGATGTAGAGCTTCGCCCAGAACAGCGCCGGCAGAAACCAGATGCCGCCGATGCGCTCGAGGTCGGGGACGAGTGCGAGGGGGTGCTGGGCTCCGGCGCCCCACAGCGAGGCCTCGAACCAGCGCTGCGCCTGCTCGGCGGGGTCGGTGCACAGCGCACAGGCCCACGCGGCGGACCCTCCGATGATGAACAGGCATGAGATCGCATAGGGGAGCAGGGCGGAGCGCGCCGCTTTTACGACGAGGCTTCCCGAAAGCGGCCTGTTGAAGTTCGTCAGATAGCCCGAGACGATGAACAGCGTGTAGAGATGGAAGGTATCGAGAAACTTCGGGAGCCATTCCGGCATGCCGGCGCCCGGGTATAAAGGTTCGCTGAAGACCATGCCCGTGTGGTACACGATGATGGCGATGACGGCGATCGCTCGCGCGATGTCCAGCTCAGGAATACGACGGGTTGTTGTGCTCATGTACCAGCGCCTTTAGGTGTTTTTCCGCTTGCGATGCAATGTGCCATTATACGTCATGGGTGCGTGGTGCCTTTTTGGGACGGGGCTGTTTTTGCCCGTCCTGAAAAGTACCAAGCGCCCGCTTGCGGCAACACGCTAGAATGGCATGACGGTGACGGCGACCCGTATGGAGAGGAAACGGTACGGATATGGCTCAGCATATGAAGGCCGCAGGGCTCACGAAGCCGCAACGGGCAGGCCGGGTGTTCGAGGCGTTTCTTCTCGTCTTGGCCGCGATCTTTCTCGGCTGCCTGGCGCTTGCCGCACCGTTCATCACGGGCTATTTCATCAACATGGGGCCGGAGGGCGTCGGTGCGGACGTGATGAACTTGCTCACGCCGTTCAACGGCGGCGCGTTCATCGCGTTCATGTTCCCCGCGCTCGGTCTGGTCTGCCTCGCCCTGTTCTTCCTGTTCATCTGGAACGGCCTGCGGCGCGCCCCCGCGCGCGCGGTGGTGCCGTGCGCGCTGCTGCTCCTGTTCGCGGCCTCGGTCGCGTGGATCGTGCTTTTGGGCACGAAGACCAATTTCTACAACGATTCGATCCGGCTCGATCAGTACGCGCGCGCCCTGCTTTCAGGTGACTTCGGCGTGTTCAGTGCCGACTTGGGCGACCAGGGCGTGTCGTACCTGCGCGTCTACCCGTTTCAGAGCGGGTCGGTCTGGCTGCTCGCCGGCGTCTACGCGCTGTTCGGCGTGGGCAACGAGATGGCGTTTCAGCTGCTCAGCGCCGTGTTCGTGGTGGTCTCCGCGGCATCGCTGATCTTCATCACGGGGCGCCTGTTCCCCGGCAAGGGCACCGTCGCGCTGGCGAGCGTGCTCGTCGTGCTGTTCGCGCCGCTGACGTTCTCGGCCGCGTTCGTCTACGGCAACGCGATCGGATTCGGCCTGGGCTGCGCCTCGCTCGCCCTCAACGTCGCGGCGATGCAGCAGGACGAGAGCCTTCCGCGCCGCTGGGGCCTGTTCGCGGCGGGCGCGGTGGTCATGCTTCTCGCCCTGATCGTCAAATCGACGTTCGTGATCATGCTGATCGCCCTCGTGCTCGCCTGGCTGATCGTGCTGGTGCGCGAGCGCCGAGCTCCCCAGATCCTGATCGTGCTTGCCGTCGCGGTGGTGATCAACTCCTTGACGTCCGTGCCGGTCCGGCTGCTCGAGTCCACGGTCGGGTTGAGCTTCGGTGACGGCATGCCCAAGACGTCGTGGATCGCGATGGGCCTCACCTGGGATCCCTATCTCAACCGGCCGGGCTGGTGGTCGCCTGTCCAGGCGACGCACTTCGCGCAGGTCGATGGCGACACGGCGGCGCAGGGGGCCTTTGCGATGGAGGCCATCAAGACCGCTCTGGGCAGGTTTTTGGCCGACCCGCTCTACTGCATCCGCTTCTTTGTCTACAAGGTCATGACCGAGTGGCTCGATCCCACGTTCCAGTCCCTGTACTACTCCGCGACGTCGGTTTCCGACGCGACGAGTCCGATTGCCGAGCAGGTCATGTATAACGGCTACACGGCCAACCGCGTGCTGACGATCGCCATGGACGCCTACCAGTCGCTGTTCTACATCGCGTCGTTCACCGGCCTCGTGTGTGCATTCCGGCATCGCGGTAGCGTGTCGCCCGCGGCGCTGCTCATGGTCATCGCGTTTTTGGGAGGCGTCGCCTGCTATCTGCTCTGGGAGGCGAAAAGCGTCTACACCATGCCGTTCGCGCTGCTGCTCCTGCCGTTTGCCGCCTACGGCCTTCGCTCCCTGCTCGACACCGTGAAACGCTAGAATCTCCTTAGGGAAACACCGACCGATTCATTCCGCGCCACGGGGGTGCGCAGCACGACGGCAATCGGTCAGCGTTCCCCCGGAACCGCCGATCATCTTCGCCTGACGGGTGAGGAGGGTCCCGCGTTCCGACATCGCTGCAGAAATGGGAAGGGGTTGCGTATGCGTTGCTCGCGATGGAAGGTCTCAGCATGCCTGCTGGCATCGCTGATGGCGGGTCTTGTTCCGTCCGGTGCCCTGGCGGCACCGGATTCCGAGGTCGTGGATACGCCGGAGCAGGCGGCCTATACGGGCTGGGTCGACGAGGACGGCGAGCCGTGCGAGCCCGCCGAGGCCGTCGGCTGGCTGGACGAGGACGTACCGGCGCGCTCGAAGTTCTTCTACGATCCCGAGACGGTCGCGTGGTACTGGGCCGAGGCCGACACCACCATCGCGCGCGACCGCGAGGCGTTCGTTCCGGTGGACAACGACGTCGCCGGCGAGGCGTGGGAGCAGGCGACCGACGAATGGCGCATCGAGCACGGCAAATGGGTCCATCTGGGCGAAGACGGCGCCGTCGACTACGGATTTCTGCTCATCACGGATGAGGACGGCAGCCAGAAATGGGTATTTTGCGACTACGTGACCGGTGAGATGGCGCACGGTGAGCGCTACATCGACGACTCCCATGGCGATGAGGCCGGCTGGATGTATTTCGACCCCATCACCGGCGCGGTCGATTACGGCTGGGCATGGCTGCCCGAGTCGAACAAGTGGGTCTATTACCACGAGGTCACGGGCCGCATGTGCTACGGCAGCCTGATGATCGAGGGCAAGCCCTACTACCTTGACCCTGCGACCGGTGAGCGTCTGTCGAGCGACGAGGTGGCCGCCCGCGTGATTGCCACGGCGGCATCGCAAAATGGCATCACCGACGGTTGGCGCTACCAGGACCGCGTCGTTGCCGACGGCGGAACGATGAACCATATGGGCCCCTGTGCGGCGTTCGTCTATTGGTGTTTCCAAGAAGCCGGTATGAAATACCAGTTCATGAACGGTGCCGCCTCGTCGTTCCCGCACGAGATCGCCGATTGGTACCGTAACCAGGGCAGGTTGGAGTCCACGCCCAAGCCGGGAGACATCTGGCTGATCGATCAGCCGGCGTTCCGTCCGTGGGCCGGCGCGTCGGAGGGCACCCATGCGGGCATCGTCGCCTCGGTGGCGCCCGACGGCCAGACGCTCTACGTCTGGGAGCATATCTACGGCCGCGTCCAGCTGCTTTACGAGGACCTCTACATTCCCGAGGGTTCGATAACGGGCTTCGCGCGTCCCTACTACAACGACTGACGCGGTCTGGGTGAGCTTTTGGGGACAGTCCCTTTTGGACCGCGGCGGCGTATGTGCGCCGCCGCGGTCCAAAAGGGACTGTCCCCAAAAGCTCACCCCCCCGGAGGGCCCACCGCAGCCTCTTGTGCCCGTTTTCGGTGCATTCGGGGGCATGCCCGCATTTCATGTATCATGGGCAGGATATGTTTAGCCATCTAGGAGGGCACATGCCTGCTATAAAGTTCGCCAACATCCTGCTCGAGTGCAACCCGCGCTCCACGAGCTATCCCGCGCTGTACTGCCGATCCACCCAGCCGTTCGTGCGCGACCATATGACGGGGGAGTGGATGCTCTACGACGCCGGCGTCTTTGACTTCACGACGTTTTTCAACGCGCTGTCCGTGGGCAAGCTCAGGCGCTATACCAGCGCGCAGCGCTTCTTCTTGCACCTGCAGGTCAAGGGCGCCGCGTGCACGTACGTGCAGACCGCCGCGGACGCGTTCTCCGCTCATCCCATCAAGCTCGACGACACGAAGCGCGAGCTTCCCGCTTCCGATGAGTGGCAGGCCATCGATGTCGAGCTCACGGTGCCCTCCGACGCGGTCATCGTCGGTTTCGAGCTCGCGACGGACGGCCCCGTGCTGATCGGGGAGAGCTACTACTCCGTCGAGATCGATCGCCCCCTGCGCGACGTGGAGCTCGTCCTCGCGACCACCACGTTCAAGAAAGAGGAGTTCATCGAGGCGAATATCGCGCTCATCAAGGAGTCGATCATCGACAGCTCCGAGGATATCGCCCAGCACTTCACCATGCGCGTGATCGACAACGGGCGCACCCTGGATGCCGGCAAGCTGGCGAGCGACCGCGTGATCATTTCTCCCAACGATAACGTCGGCGGCGCCGGCGGCTTCACGCGCGGCATGATCGAGGCCATGGAGCAGACGCCGCGCGCGACCCACATCCTGCTGATGGACGATGACGTCGCCGTGTCCCCCGAGAGCATCAAGCGCACCTACAACCTGCTGCGCCTGGTCAACGATGAGTATGCCGAGGCGTTCATCAGCGGCGCCATGCTCAACTACGAGATCGGCGAGGAGCTGTGGGAGGACACCGGCTTCATGACCAAGGAGGGCACGTTCGCGCCCGCCAAGCCGCAGCTGCGCCTCAACAAGTTCGAGGACGTCGTCTTCAACGAGACGTTCCGCGTGCCGAGCGCCATCACCAAGCTGAACTCCCGGTACGCCGCATGGTGGTACTGCTGCATCCCCATCTCGGTCATCGAGAAGAACGGGCTGCCGCTGCCGTACTTCGTGCGCTGCGACGACGCCGAGTACGGCGTGCGCTGCCAGCCCAAGTTCATGACCATGAACGGCCTGTGCATCTGGCACATGTCGTTCCACGTGCGCTACAACGCCGCCGTCGAGCGCTACCAGACCACGCGCAACACGATGATCGCCCAGTGCACGACCGGTTTCGCGCCCAAGTCCGACTTCATGCGCGAGATGCACAACAACATCCGCCTCGAGCTCAAGAAGTTCGGCTACGACAACGCCGAGCTCGTGCTCGACGCGTTCGAGGACTTCATGAAGGGGCCCGACTTCATCGCCACGCCCGGCATGGCCGAGAAGACGTTCATGGCCGCCAACCGCAACAAGGAGAAGCTCGTCCCCTTCGATGAGCTCGAGCGCCAGGTGCACGCCGCCGGCCTGACCGATTTCCATATCGCCGATATCGACCGCCAGCTCGTCGACGCCGACGCCCCGCGCACGCGCCTGCAGCGCCTGAACGACCTCGCCACCGACAACAACCAGCGCTTCATCGTCAAGGAGGGCAAGGGCTACGCCGTCATCCCGGTCATCGGTTGGGCGTATCCCGCCGGTGCGATCCGCGGCAAGGAGTACCTGATCATCATCGACTGGTACAACCGCATGGGCGCGCTGCGCAAGAAGGACCCTGAGCGCTACGCTCAGATCTCCAAGCGCTACAAGGAGGACCTCAAGGCCTACAAGCGCAACATCAAGCAGCTGCGCCATGACTACTCCGCGCGTCGCGACGAGTTGACCTCGCTCGCGTTCTGGAAGCGCTATCTGGGGATGGATAAGTAACCCGCGCGACGTTGCTATCACGTGGTGCTTGTTGAGAAGGGGCCGCTTGGCGGGAGTGCAGGCGGCCCCTTTCTAGCTTTCTGAAGGCGTCGCGTGTTCTGCCCGTTCCGCGAGTTCGCCCGTATGGGCGCGGGCGCGTCGACGCGGTGCCGTATACTATCCCTACGAAGCCATCGCGGGCGTGCCCGCGTTCACGATATCTTGGGGGTAGCCGTGTCGTCGCCTTGCGTTTCCGTCATCATGCCCGTGTACAACGCCCAGCCCTACCTGTGCCAAGCGCTCGACAGCCTCAAGGCGCAGACGTTCCAGGACTTCGAGTTGATCTGCGTCGACGACGGTTCGTCGGACGACTCCTTCGAGGTGCTCAAGCGCTACCGTGCCGATGAGGACTTTCCCGCGGTGCGCATCCTGACCCAGCGCCATCTGGGACCCGGCTGCGCGCGCAACAAGGGGCTCGACGTCGCGACCGGCACCTACGTGTACTTCCTCGACGCCGACGACTTCATCGAGCCCACGCTGCTCGAGAAGGCCGTCGGCCGCGCCGAGCAGCTCGATTGCGACATCGTGATCTGGGATGCGTGGTTCTACAACAACCGCGTCCAGCGCGACCAGCATCCGGCTGTCGGCACGCTCGATTTCCCCGCCTTCGCCGACTTCCCGGTACACGAGACCCTGGCGTTCAGCGCGGCAGACAACCCCGACGCCGTCTTCACGTCGTTTCAGAACTGGCCGTGGAACAAGCTGTTCCGCCGTTCGCTGCTCGTCGAGAACGACATCCGCTTCCCGGCGCTGTTCCGCACCGAGGACCTGCCGTTCACGTGCATGGCGCTCGTCAAGGCGCGCCGTATGTCGGTGATCTACGAGCGCCTGTCGCACTACCGCATGCGCACGGGCTCCTCGTCCATGGACAACAAGGACCCTCATGCCCTCGACTTCATCGAGGCGTTCGCGCTGCTGCGGGACCGGCTTCAGGAGGAGGGCCTATACGAGACGTATCGCGTGAGCCATGCCCGCTGGGCGCTCGGAGGCGCGGTGTACAACCTCAACTCCCTCACGCGCGTCGATTCGTTCGCGCGGGCGTTCGCCGAGCTGCACGATGGGGCGGCGGAGCGCATGGGACTGCTCGATGTCCCCCTGGACGCCTACACCCATCCGCTCGACCGCCGCTCGCTCGAATTGATCAAGGCGAACGATGCGCAGGGGTACCTGTTCTTCTGGATGCGCAACCACGGCGCGTTCGTCGATGACGACAAGGAGCTCTTCGACCGCGTCGAGGCGGATCTGGAGGAGGCCCGCTCGGAGATCGACCGCCTGCACGGGGAGGTCGACCGGGCGCACGGCGCGGTCGTCGAGGCGCAGGGTGCCCGCGAGGAGGTCGAGCGCCAGCTCGATGACCTGCGGAGGTCCGCGGAGTATCGATACGGCACGGCGCTTCTGCGCATCCCGCGCGCCATCCAGCGCCGGCTGAGCAGCTGATCGGTCCGGCGCCGTGCGCATCGCCTCGCTCGTCGCGCACGGCATGCCGCCCCGTCCTCCCCATACCGTCTCATCCCGAAAAGGAGTCTTCACTATGGATGCGAACGCGCACGGTGCGCGCTGCCTCGTTTTGCTCGCCGACCCCGCCCTGGGCGTCATCTCCCCGTCCTGGCGCTCGAAGGAGGCGCTTGAAGAGGCTGGATACGCGGTCTTTTGGTTCACGCCGCGCCTGTGGCCCCAGCTGTTCGCCGACGGCGTGGCGCAGCTCGGCTACCTCGACGCGCTGATGCGTCGCTGGGCCGTCGACGCCGTGGTGGTCGCTGACGGCCTTTCCATCGATACGTCGGCATGCGTCGTGCAGGCGCCCCGCCTCGTCGTGCTCGCCTCCCGCGAGGACGAGCTCGCGCGCTCCCTGGAGCGCATGCGGGGGGCCGCGCCGGATACCTGCTGGGTGCTCGACGGCATGGCCGCGCCTGCGGCACGCGAGCTGGGATGCGCCGTTCGCACCCTGGGCACGGTTCCGGACCTGTCTGCGCTCGACCTTGCCAACGAGATTGTCTACCCGCGGGGGCTTTCCTGCGCCCAGGAGGCGACGCCGGAGCGCATCGAGCTCATGAGGGCGGCCGCCCAGGGGATGCCGGAAGGCACGCCGGTTCGCTGCGCAGGCGAGGGGTGGCCCGATGAGTGGCGCTTCGACGGTGCCGACGCCGGTGCCGCCTATGCGCTCGGGTTCACGTCGATTGCGGTCCGGTTCCCGTCTTCCGAGGGGCGCTCGGCCTACGATGAGTACGTGCTCCAGGCGACCAAGCAGTTCGCTGGGGCTGATATCCTTCGTCCCGATGCGGGTGCGACCGGCGCTTGGATGGCCGAGCGGGCGGCGGCGCTTCTTGAGTCGCGCCGCGTGCGCGCCTCAATCGCCTCGACGGCAGACGACGCGCCGTTCGGATCGGTCCGCGCGGGGCGCGGCGACGCCGAGGGCATGCATGCGGCGCGCGGCGGGTTCGAGCGCTCGGTCGTCCATGCCGCCGAGGCACTGGGCGTCGAGGGCGCATCGTTCGAGCCGTGCCGCGTGGCGACCGTGCTCGGATACGTGGGCTGCGGCAACTTCGGTGATGAGTACATCCTTTCCACCATTGCGGAGCGCCTGGAGGAGCGCTGCCCCGGCACCGTGAGCGTCGCCGTGAGCGAGAACCCGTGGCACACCCTCGTGCACCGAGGCGTCTACGCGATCGCGCTGGCGTCCAAGCGCGAGCTCGACGGGATGCTCGCCCGCTCCTCCGTCGCCCTCGTCATGGCGGGGCTCCTGTTCGACCAGGGCATCCGCTGGACCATGGGCAAGGCGGAGATCGCCTCGTCGGTGCTCCATTCCGATATTCCGGGCATCGCCGCGTTCGTTGAGCTGGCGGCCCTGAACGATACGCCGGTCGTGCTGTACGGCATCGGTGCCGGTCCGCTGGAGCGCACCCACAGCAAGCGGCTGGTGCGCCTCATGGGTTCGCTCGGCGCCCGGTTCGCGTGCCGCGACGAGGAGACCGCCCGTCTCGTCTCCGCCTGCGATGTTCCCGCCGGGCAGGTCGTGCGCCGCGCGGACGTGGCGTTCACCGGCTCCTCGCATGTGACGGAGGCGGTCGATTCCTGGTTTGCGAACCAGGAGCTCGACCCTGTCGACACCGACCTGATCGTGGTGTCGCTGCGCGAGTACGAGAACGTGTCGGATGATTTCGCCGAGCGCGTCGCCCGTGCCTGCGACCGCGTGCTGGCGAGCCGCCCGCGCGCCCATCTCGCCTTCGCGATGCTCGATGCGGCCGATCGCGGCATTTCCGACCGGGTGGTCGAGGCCATGAGCCGTATCGATCGCGTGCACCTGTTCTCGGCGGGCGACGATATCGATGCCATGGCCGACTTCATCGGTCGGGCGACCGCGGGCCTTTCCATGCGCTACCATGCCTCGCTGCTGATGTTTCGCGGCGGCATCCCGTGTGTCGGCCTCGGTTACCTGCCGAAGGTGTGCGCGCTGTACGAGGAGGCGCACATGGGATCGAGCCTGCTCGCCATGGATGCGTCGGCAGACGAGATCGCGGACGCGCTCGGGCGCGCGTTGGACGAGCGCGAGGCGCTCGCCCGCATCGTCCAGGAGGGCGTGGCGAACCTGAGGGAGCTCGCGCAGCAGGGCGAGGACGAGCTCGTCGAGCTCGTGGGGGAGACGAGTCCTGCCTGCGAGCAGGACAACGGGTGCCACGAGCTGTACCTGTATCGCGAGGCGGCGTCCGACCGCATGCTCGTTGACGAGCGGCGGCGCGCCGAGGCTTCCGAACGGCATGCCGCCGATGTCGAACGAGAACTCGCGGAGGCGCGCCAGCGCGTCGTCGACCTCGAGCAGTCCAACTCCTATCGAATCGGCTCGGCTCTCATGTACCTGCCCGGCCTGCTCAAGCACCGCCGCCAGTAACGTTCCACACCGTGCAAATCGGGGACGTACCCGCCGCGTGCATGTATGCAAATCGGGGACGTACCTGCCGCGTGCATTCTTTTGGCGCAGCGGGTACGTCCCCGATATGCGACATGCATAATAATATACGTAAAAGGTACGTTCCCGATATGCAGGGCACCCCAAGAATGCACGCGGCAGGTACGTCCCCGATTTGCACGGCGTCAGGAGGACTGCTCGATCTGGTGCTCGATGGCCTCGATGGCCTCGCGTTGACGATCTTCGTCGAGCATCCATTCGCCCAGGGGTTTGGAGGCGCGGCGGCGATCCTGCTTCCAGCGGCGATATGCCCGGTGCTCCTCGATGCGGCGCCTGAGCGTGCGGGGCTGCTCCCCGCGGTCGATGGAGGCCTTCGCGGCGTCGCGACGGCGCGCCGCCTCCTCGATGACGAAGCCCGTCGTTCCGCGCTGGCGGTGCCATTCGATCAGGTCGCTGAACCCCTCATAGCGGATTCGGTCGACATGGACGCTGTTCCAGTTGCGGTCACGTGTTGCCTGGTGCGGGTTCTCGCGGCGCACCGCGAACCACAGCCGGTTCGTGAACACCGTGCGCTTGGAGCAGAAGACCGCTTTGTGGCGGAAGATGCTCTCCATCTCGGCGGGACGCGTGATCCCGAACTCGATGCGCTCGCGGCGCAGCAGCTCGGCCGAGTACAGAAGCGTGGCGAACTCGTAGTCGACGCGCCACGAGGCGTCGCTGCCCTGGCCGAACACCTCGTCGAAGGGCACGTACTCCATGTTCGCCCAGCTGAGCTTCACGTCTCCGTACAGGCGGCACGGGACGATGGTCTCCACCTCGTGCGCGCGGCAGAACTGGAGGAACGCGCGCACCTGCTCGGTGTAGAAGTTCGGCAAGATGATGTCGTCGCAGTCGAGAAAGAGGATCCAGGATCCTTTGAGCTGGGGGATCGCCTTGTTTCGCGTCGCCCCCGGCCCCATGTTCTCGTGGCTGAGGACGCGCACGCGGCCGTCGCGCTCCTCGTAGCCGCGGGCGATCTCGAGCGACCGGTCGGTCGATCCGTCGTTGGCCACGACGACCTCGAGGTCGTCGCACGGCTGGTTCAGCGCCGACTCGATCGCGTCGGCAAGATAGTCCTCGCCGTTGTAGACGGGGATCAATACGCTCAGAAACGGCATGGGGTAACCTCCGCACGGATAAGCAATCTGCGCCTCATGATAGCTTACCCGAGGCGCGACCGAGTCGCTCAAGGCGGCGGCCCGTCCACAGGGCCTCCGTTTCGGCGGGGCTCGATTTTCGCTTCTCGCATGAAATGGCCGCGGGCGCGGCATGCTTCAAGTAGACTTGAGGCAAACGCTTTGCGCCGTATGCGCGCACGAGTCCCCTGGAGTACGAATGACTGTCGATTTCAAACTTTCCAACGTCGTTCTCACGGTCGACGACCACGCTGCCGACCATCCCGAGCTGTACTACCGTGCGCAGGCGGGGGCGGCCCGGTACGAGGACGGTGCGGGACTCGAGCTCACGGGCACGGCGGACTTCCTGACGTATGTCAACGGATGCTCTGCCTGCAAGTGGCGCATGTATGCGGGCCTTCAGGAAGTCTGGCTCCATGTGGAGGTGGCGGGCGCGGGCGAGATCCGCATCGATGCGGTGGCGTCCGATGCGTCCGATCGCCAGGTGTTCTCCGCGCATGCCGTGGACGCCGCCCCCGACGCGCCGGTTGCGCTCGATATCGAGGTGCCCACCGCGGGCGAGGACCTCATCGGGTTCATCGCCGTTCCCGCTGAAGGGGAGCGGCTCGTCATCGCGCGCGCGTACTGGTATGCCAAGGTCGATCCCAAGCGCATCAACGAGGTCCGCCTCGCGCTTGCCACGACGACCTTCAACAAGGAGGCCTACATCACGGCGAACATCGACCTCGTCCAAGCGGGCATCCGCGCGGAAGGGGTGCCGATCCTCGGCAATTTCCATATGTTCGTGGTGGATAACGGCAGGACGCTCGACGTCGACGCGCTCACCGACGATTTGGTGAGCGTCCTTCCGAACCCCAACACGGGGGGATCGGGCGGCTTTGCGCGCGGTATGATGGCCGCCACGGAGCATCTGGGCGAGTTCACGCACGTGCTGGTGATGGACGATGACGTGCACATCATGCCCGAGAGCCTGATCCGCACGTACAACCTGCTCGCGCTTGCCCAGGGGCCCTATCGCGACGCCTTCATCAACGGCGCGATGCTGTCGCTGGAGGACCCGGTCCGCCAGTTCGAGGACGTCTCCTTCGTGCTGAACTCGGGCGCCTACCGTCGCGTCAAAACCGACCTGCACATGGGGTCGCTCTCCGACCTGCTCGTCAACGAGCGCACGAACGTCGAGGTCCCCAACGCGTACGGCGCCTGGTGGTACAGCTGCATCCCGACGGCGGCCATCGAGAAAAACGGCCTGCCCATGCCGTTTTTCATCCGCTGCGACGACGTCGAGTTCGGCATGCGCAACCAGCCGGTGTTCATGACCATGAACGGCATCTGCGTGTGGCACGAGAGCTTCGAGGGGCGCTTCCGCGCGTCGGTCGACTGCTACCAGTACATCCGCAACTTCATGGCTATGATCGCGGTGGACGACTGCGCGTCGGAGGGGCTCTTTATCGTCCGCATCCGCCGCAGCGTGCGCCAGGACCTGCGCGATCTCGATTACAGTGCGGCCGAGCTGCTGCTCGACGGGTTCGAGGACTACCTCAAGGGGCCGCAGTTTCTGGAAAGCCTCGACGGCGCCGAGCTCATGAGGCAAAACGGCGCGCGCAACGAGCGGCTCATGCCGGTCGAGGACATGGATCCCGAGCTGCTTCGCGCTGCGGGCGTCACGCGCGAGGTGCTGTCGCATGCGAACGTCGAGTCGCAGGCGTCGCGCTTCATGAAGGTGCTCCGCTCGCTGCCCTACGACAAGCACTATCTGCCCAAGCCCATGCTCGGCACGCGCCCGGGGTACGTCGTCAAGAACGGCGCCGCGATGATCGAGGGCGAGTCGCTTGCCCGCGAGACGCTCGTGTTCTTGGACCCGACGCGCACCAAGGGCACGATCCGGCACATGGACCGTGCGCGCTTCCGCGCCATCCGCATGCGCGAGCACGAGCTCTTGCGCCGCCACCGCACGATCGGCAAGCAGGTGAGGCAGGCGTGGAAGGACGCCTTCCCATACCTCACGTCGCGCGAATTCTGGACCAAGTACCTCGGGCTCGAGTCGTAAGGAACCGCCGGCCAATTCATTTCGCGCCAGTCGGCCCCGTGAGGCGCGCCTATGCGCGTCCGCCGCGACCCTCTCGGTCCATCTCGCGGTAGACGGCGAGCTCCCATTGCTTGCGCTCGACCTTTGCGACCGAGTCGAGGATGAGCCCCGTCGCGAACGACAGCCCGCACAGGAAGATCAGGGAAGCCGCGAGGATGGCGGTGGGGAAGCGGGGCACCAGGCCGGTGTGCAGGAACTCGACGACCACCGGGATGCCGAGCCAAAGGCCGAGGGCCAGGAACACGAGGGCCACGAGCGTGAACAGCTTCATCGGGCGGTAGTTCTTGAACAGCGACCCGATGGTCGCGAGCACCTTGATGCCGTCGGAGACCGTCGACAGCTTGGAGACGGATCCCTCCGGGCGGTCGCGGTAGGCGATGGGCACGTCGACGATGCGCCAGTGGCGGTCGACCGCATGGATGGACAGCTCGGTCTCGATCTGGAAGCCGTCGGACAGCACGGGGAACGTCTTGACGAACACGCGCGAGAACGCGCGGTACCCGGTCATGACGTCCTCGAACGAGTAGCCGTAGATCAGCTTGATCATGCGGCGCACGAGGTTGTTGCCGAAGTTGTGGAACGCCCGCTTGTTCTCCTTGCCGTAGGTGCCGTTGGAGAGGCGGTCTCCGACGGTCATGTCGGCCGAGCCGTCGAGAATCGGGTCGCACAGGGCGCGCGCCGCCTCTGCGGGGTAGGTGTCGTCGCCGTCGACCATGAGGTAGCACTCGGCGTCGATGTCCCGGAACATCTGGCGCACGACGTTGCCCTTGCCCTGGCGCGCCTCGTGGCGGACGATGGCGCCGTGCGCGCGGGCGATGGCGGAGGTGTCATCGCGGGAATTGTTGTCGTAGACGTAGATGCTCGCATCGGGCAGGACGCGCCTGAAGTCGTCGATGACCTTCGCGATGGTCGGGGCCTCGTTGTAGCACGGTATGAGCACGGCTATGCGCGCATGGGAATCAAGGGCGCCCATGTATCCTCCTTCGCATCGCGGGCCTGCGGTCGCTCCGTCGTCGTCCGACAGGTCAGGATACCCGTTGCCCTCAGCAAGCGCATGAAGGATGGGAACATTCGGCGATTCTGCATGAAAGTCCACGTTCCGCCCATGCGCGGGCGGGCCTCATGTATGCCTGGGGCGGCATGCAAAAGGGCGCCGTCGCCGACGCCCTTGTTCGCGGGATGGTGCGCCATGTCGGATTCGAACCAACGACCTTGGGATTAGAAGTCCCCTGCTCTATCCAGCTGAGCTAATGGCGCAAAACATGGCAATTATAGTTGATGCGGGCTGTCTGTCGACGCGTTTTGAGCGGGAGATGTCGAATTATCCATCCGATCCGCCCCTTCAGCGTCGCGCACCCGGCGGCTCGGCGCCCCCGTAGGTGCCGCTCACCTGCTGGTTTCCTGCAGTGCAGTCGCGCGTCGCCGCACCGGGGCCGGCGGATGCCGGCACCGCGCGTTCTCACCGATTTGCGCATCATGGGGATATGGAAGCCGGGGCCGCGCGTGGTATGCTGGCGCATACGCTGTTTGGTTGGAGGCGCATGGGCGCATCGGGTGCGGGCACCTGGTTGTTGGGGGAGGGCGTATGGCTCATCGGGTCGATCTTGTTGTCTCGGTTGAACGCGGGGCAAAGCAGGCTGCCGCTTCGATCGAGGAGGCGGCGCGCGGGCGTTCGCTTGCGGTGAGAACGGAGCTGTACGCTGCCGACGGGGCGGTCGACGAGTTGACGCGCGAGGAGATCGCCTCGGCGCATGCCGCCCTCATCATCGGGGGTTCTCCGTTTGGAGCCGAACGGTTTGCAGGGGTTCCGCTCATCTCGACGGGTGCGGCATGCCCCCTTACCGTCGAGGCGGCGGGTGATTTGATCGACGGCGCGCTCGCCCTGGCGCGGCTTTCCGGTAACCAGGCTGCGCTCTCCGGTTCGCCCTCGTGTAAAGAGACGCTCGGCTCAAAGCTCCGCCGCAAGCTTGCGCGCACCCCGCAAGAGGCGGGCCCGCGCGCGCAGGCGCCCTCCGGGTTCGCGGAGAGCGTTGTTTCCGCCGACTACGTGCTGGTGGGCCTTCGCTGCTCCACGCGAGACGAGGTGCTCTCGACGCTGTCGCGCTGCGCGGTCGACCTCGGGCTCGCCCAGGACGCCGATGAGCTCATGGCGGCCTTCCTCAAGCGCGAGGCTGAGGGCACCACGGGCATGCTCGACGGCTTTGCCATCCCGCACGCCAAGTCGGCGACCGTCCAGCGCGCCGCCGTCATGGTGGCGAAGCTCGCGCAGGGTGCCGAGGAGTGGGAGACCATGGACGGCGTGCCCGTGCGGATCGCCATCGCCCTGCTCATTCCCGAGGGCCAGTCGGGAACGACGCACCTCAAGCTGCTTTCGCGCGTTGCTGAGGCGCTGATGGACGACGGGTTCCGCGTGGCGGTCAAGGATGCCGACGATCCGGAAGGCGTGGCGCGCGTCGTCAGCGAGCGCCTGTCGTAGCCCCTTCGGGAACGACCGGTCGGTTTAGTTCGCGCCGGGCCCTCTACCAGGCTACCCGCTAATAGGGCCCGGTAACGGTACCCAGAACTGAGGGAGAGGGCCTTTTAAGGGGCCCTCTTCCTCAGTTCTGGGTACCGTTACCGGGTACCGTTGCCGGGTAATCCCGTGGTTTTTGCCGATGTGGGGGCGCATCGGGATATATATCATCGCTTCCCAAGGACGATGCGATCAGGTGCCCCGCGCAACGGATGCGCTTGACGGGAAGATGACCGCTCGCCGACCCGCCAGACGTGCCCGTCCAGCATGCTTCGCGCGACCTCCTGCGCGCCAGACGGACCTTTCGGCCACCTCCTCGCGCTTTTGCATTTCTTTTGTCCTTTATTGCGTTAAACTAGTCGTGTACTTTGGCGTGTCCTGATGTCTGGGGTGCGCACAGATCAAAAAGGAGAACACTATGGTTTCTGAGAAGGTCACCCTTATCAATCCGCAGGGTCTGCACATGCGTCCCGCCGGCCTCTTTGCCTCCACGATGGGCAAGTTCGCCTGCGACGTCACCATCCTGACCGCTGACAAGGAGGTCAACGGCAAGAGCCCCATGGCCCTCATGGCCGCTGGCATCCCGTGCGGCACCGAGGTCGAGGTCCGTTGCGACGGCAGCGACGAGAACGAGGCCCTCGCGTCTGCTCTCGAGCTCATCAAGAGCGGTCTTGGCGAGTAACGCCCGATTCCGGAAACCTTTCTTTATTTAATAGTGCGCGCGGGGTATCGCCGTGAGATGCTCCGCGCGGCTTTTGCAGGGGGTCCGGCCTCATGGTCGGGCTGACAGGAGAGGAAGATCAATGTACGAGGGAGTTAACGCATCTGAGGGCATCGGCATCGGTACCGTCGCGGTTGCCGTTGAGCCCGATCTGACGTTTACGCCGCATACGGTCGAGGACACCGAAGCCGAGAAGGCTCGCTTCGACAAGGCGCTCGAAACCTTCTGCAAGAAGACCGAGGCCCAGGCCGAGCACATGAAGACGAGCGTCGGCGAGGCCGAGGCCGAGATCATGTACGGCCACGTGACGCTGGCCCAGGACCCTGAGCTCGGTGGCGCCATCAAGGCCTCCATCGAGGGCGGCACCTGCGCAGAGCAGGCGCTGACCGAGACCAGCACCATGTTCGAGAACATGTTCCTGTCCATGGACGACGAGATGTTCCGCCTTCGCGCCGCCGACATCGCCGACATCCGCACCGGAATCCTGGCAGAGCTGCTGGGCCGCGAGGTCGTCGACCTGTCCGTCCTGCCCGAGGGCACGGTCATCGTCATCCACGACCTGACCCCGTCCATGACCGCCACGATCGACAAGAAGAACGTCGCGGGCATCGTCACCGAGGTCGGCGGCCGCACCTCGCACTCTGCGATCATCGCGCGCGCCCTCGAGATCCCGGCCGTCCTGTCCGTCTCCAACGCGTGCGGCGCGCTGCACAACGGCATGACCGCCATCGTCGACGGCTCCCGCGGCCTCGTTATCGCTGAGCCCGACGAGAAGACCCTGGCCGAGTACACCCAGCGTCGCGAGGACTTCATCGCCGAGAAGCAAGCCCTCGAGGCGTTCCGCGGCAAGCCGACGATCACCGCCGACGGCTTCAAGAAGATCATGGCGTGCAACATCGGCAGCCCCGATGATGTCAAGGGCGCCCTCGATCAGGACGCCGAGGCCATCGGCCTGTTCCGTTCCGAGTTCCTGTTCATGGACGCCAAGTCGCTGCCCTCCGAGGAGGAGCAGTTCGAGGCCTACCGTAAGGTCGCCGTCGCCCTGAAGGGCGCCCCGGTCATCATCCGCACGCTCGACGTTGGCGGCGACAAGGAGATCCCGTATCTCAAGCTCGTGAAGGAAGAGAACCCCTTCATGGGTTATCGCGCCATCCGCTACTGCCTCGACAACGCTGACGAGTACAAGGTCCAGCTCCGCGCCCTGCTGCGCGCGAGCGCGTTCGGCGACATCAAGATCATGGTCCCCATGGTCACCTGCGTCGAGGAGATCCGTGCCGTCAAGGACCTTGTCGAGGTCTGCAAGGACGAGCTGCGCGAAGAGGGCTACAAGTTCAACGAGGACATCGAGGTCGGCATCATGACCGAGACCGCTGCCTCCGCGAACATTCCCGACCTGCTGGCCAAGGAGGCCGACTTCTTCTCGATCGGCACCAACGACCTCACCGGCTACACCATGGCAGCCGACCGCGGCAACGACAAGGTCGCCTACCTGTACAGCTGGTACTACCCGGCGGTCCTGCGCGCCATCAAGAGTATCATCGAGGCTGGCGTCAAGGAGGGCATCATGGTCGGCATGTGCGGCGAGGCCGCGGCCGATCCGCTGCTCACGCCGTTGCTGATCGCCTGGGGCATGGAGGAGTTCTCCACGTCCGCCCCGAGCATCCTGCGCACCCGCAAGACCATCTCCCAGTGGACGGTCGAGGAGGCCAAGGAGCTCGCCGACAAGGCGGTCCAGTGCACCACTGCCGATGAGGTCAAGGCGCTGCTCGAGGCCGCTGCAAAGTAAGGTTTCGGTAAGCATGTTGTTCGGACTTGCTTTCGGATAATGTTTTATGTGACCGCGTGGTCCCGACGGAGCGTCGGAGCTGCGCGGTCTCTTTGGAAAGGGGAGTATCAATGTTCTATACGCTGACTGCCAACCCGGCCGTCGACATGACGGTCACGTGCCCGCCGCTTATCCCGAACGAAAATATCCGTTCGGTCACCTCGAGCTACACCCCGAACGGCAAGGGTCTTGACGTGTCGTACGCGCTCAAGAAGTTCGGTGTCGACTCGGTCGCGCTCGGCTTCTTCGCCGGCTTCACCGGCAAGTACATCGTCGAGGAGACCATGAACATGGGCTGCCTCTGCCGCCCGGTGTGGATCGACGGCATCACCCGCATCAACTCGTACTTCAACGACGGCGAGAACGAGTACGGCATCCTGAACGCGGGCGCCCCGCTGACGCCTGAGGGCGAGCGCGAGCTCTACAAGATCCTTGACACGACGGGCGACCTCGAGTGCCTGATCATCTCCGGCTCGCTGCCCCCGAAGGCTTCGCGCTACTTCCTCGATGAGGTCATCGATCACGCCCAGGATCGCGGCTGCGATGTCATCCTCGACATCTCCAGCGACAAGCTGAAGACGCTTGCCGCCAAGAAGCCCCTGCTCATTAAGCCGAATCACCACGAGATGAAGGCGATTTTCGGCGTGCCCGTGAACACCGATGACGAGGTCCGCGTCGCCATGAAGATGGCGCACGACATCGGCGTCCAGAACGTCCTGCTCACCCGCGGCAGCCGCGGCGACGCGTACTTCTCCAACGGCGAGGACATCTGGTACGCCAAGCGCGAGTTCAACATCAACCTCGTGTCCTCCGTCTGCGCCGGCGACTGCACGCTCGCGGCGTTCATCCTCAAGTGGTACCACAACCGCGAGAACGTGGAAGAGGCCCTCAAGCTGGCCCTTGCGACCGGCGCGAACGTCGCCGAGAGCGTCGGCCTGGGCGACTTCGGCCGCGTCGACGAGTACAGCCGCCGCATCGCGGTGCGCAAGCTCGAGCGCAAGTAGGCGCTCCCCGCCTTTCGCGGGGTTTCGATCGCATACGTTTGCAAGGCCGTCTCGTGTTGCGCGGGGCGGCCTTCGCTCATCCGTCCTTATCGTGGGGGCCGTTCGATGATCTACACCCTTACCGCCAATCCTGCCATCGACTACAACGTGACGTGCGACGGGCTCGCGCCGGATTGCGTGACCCGCACCCGCGATGCGGTCTACACCCCCAACGGCAAGGGGCTCAACGTCTCGTTCGCTCTGCAGCATTTCGGCGAACCGTCCAGCATCCTCGGTTTCTTCGCGGGGTTCTCGGGGCGCTTTATCGTCGACGGCGCGCGCGAGCGGGGATGCGAGGTCTTTCCCGTCTGGGTCGACGGCATCACGCGGGTGAACGTGTTCTTGAATTCAGGGGAGCACGAGTACAACATGGTGAACGCCGGGGCTCCGATCTCGAGGCACGACGAGGACGCCATGATCGAGCTCATCGCGTCGCTTCCCGAGCTCGAGTGCCTGAGCATCTCCGGTTCGTTGCCGCCGGGAACGTCCGACGGCTTTCTGGACCGCGTTGTCGAAAAGGTGCGCGAGCGCGGGGGAGAGGTGGTTGTGGACATCTCCTCGCCGCTTCTGCGCCGGCTTCTTGCTCAGAGGCCGCTGCTGATCAAGCCTAACGATGACGAGCTGCGCGACATCTTCGGGCTCGAGGTGAGCGCGAACGACGATGCAGGGGCTCTGTGCGCCTTGGAGCATCTGCATGAGGAGGGCGCGCAGGCGGTCTTGCTCACCATGGGCGGCGCGGGGGCGTACTTCAGCGACGGGCGGCATGCGTGGTTTGCGCGCTGCACGTATCCGGTGCGGGTGCTTTCGACGGTCTGCGCCGGCGACTCGACGCTCGGTGCGTTTCTGTCCGTCTGGTACCGCGATCGCTCCCGGGTGGAAGACGGTCTGCGCCTGGCCATGGCAACCGGAGCCAATGTCGTCGAATGCGCCGGTCAGGGTGATTTCGCCCGGGTCGAGGAGTACCGAGGCCACGTCGAGATTCGCCAGATCCGATAGGCCGAAAATGAGGGGAGCTCTGCCCCAGTGACAGGGTCGAGCTCCCGTACGGATGCGCCCCGCGCCCGCGGATGCGGAGCACGGGGCGCGGGGCGCAGGTGGGAATCGCGGCGTTTCTAGCGCGCGAGCGCACCCATGGGGTCCCAGGGGGCAAGCTCGATCGGCTCGCTCTCGTAGGCGGCCAGCTCCTCTTCCGTCAGGTACTTCTTGTCAACGACGACCTGGTAGACGTACTCGCTGAACCAGGCGTCGGACGCGATCTCGTAGCCCTTCTTGCCGGCATCCTCGCCCCAGCTGTTCTCGATGCGCCAGCGCGTCGGGTTCCCGTCGGCGTCGAGGTTCACGCCCTGCAGCGTCATGGCGTGCGTCATGAGCGACTCGCCGTAATCCAGGCGCGCGGCCTTGTCCAGGCCGGCCTCGATCGGCAGATCGAACAGGGTGTCGACCTCGAAGGCGCTCGGGTCGAGCACGCCGTCTTCGCGCAGGAAGCTCTGCCCCACGTCCGAGCCGAACCACACGGGGAGGTTGTCGCGCATCTGCGCCACGGCGGCGCGCTTGAGCGACTCGATCGGGAGGTTGACGTAGCGCACGCCGCCGTCCTCGACCACGTTGCCGAGATACTTGACCGTGTAGCTGTGCATATAGGGCTTATCCGAGGTGGGCGCGTTGATGATCGAGATGTAGTCGTCGAGATTCATGTCGACGAACTCGTCGAAGAACCGCTGCGGGGTATAGGTGCCCGAGGCCTTGAGCTCGTTCTTCTCGTCGCGGATGCGGACGTCGAACGTCGCGGGCGGCTCGCCCAGGCAGATGGCGAGCACGCGGTAGACGCCGTCCATGAGCTGCTGCTTGAGCTCCTTCATGGCGGCGACGTCCGCACCGGAGGCATGGGCGTCGCGCAGCTGCTTGGCGCCGGCGCGCAGGTAGCGCGTGAGGTACTGGTTCATCGTCCCGGTGTTGGAGGAGTGGAACGTCTCGGGCATGGCCTCCTTGGGCACGACGCCGTACTTCTTGACCAGGGAGCGGAACATGTCCCACTGGCCGCCGTCGCACAACGGATCGGACAGGAGGTAGGCGATCTCGCGGTCCGTCAGCGGCTGGTCGGCCGTGGCGATGATGTTCTCAAAGAACCAGTTGGAGCGCTCGTACTTGTCCCAGAACAGGGGATAGGCTTGGGAGAGCTCGAACGTCTTGAGGCCGAGCTTTTTCATGATGCGGTAGCGCATGGTGTTCAGGCTGGCGAACATCCAGCAGCGTCCCGAGCGCTTCTGGTTCGTGATCTCGCCTTGCTCGAGCTGGATGTCGAACGTGGTGGTGCCGAGCGCCGCGACCTGCGGGTTGCGCGCTGCGGCGGCAATCCCCGATGCCGCGACCGCGTTACGCGCGATCTGGTTGCTGCGGCAGCCGATAAACGACTCGTGTGCGGCGGCGATGGCGTCGGGCGTGATGGAACGGGTGCGATCCACGGTATGCTCCCTTCGATTTGCCGGTGCATCCGGTAGGTTGAACAGTCCGTGACGTAGCATACCCCAAATGGCACGTTTTGAATGGGTTGGTTGGGGACGGGTTCGTTCCAACACATCCCGATGGGTTGGAACGAACCCGTCCCCAACCAACCCCTATTCCATTCCGCCGGCGCCGGACCCTAGCTGACCTGCTCGATTGTGAAGAGCGGCTCGGGAACGAACTCATCGGTGCTCTCATCGTCAAAGCTATCGTGAAACGCCTGGTCGTTTGCCATGAGCGTTTCCTTGAAGGTATCGACGGGATCTATTCGGTACTCATGGGTGAGGGTCGTGCCGTCGACGAAGGTCGCCATGATGGTGATGGTGCGTCCGGCGAGGAGCTGCGCTCCGTACGCGATGGATTCGAACCGGAATTCGTCCGTAGACTCTTGTTTTGCTCGCTCGTAGATGGCTCGAAAATCATCGGGAAGCGCGTAGTTCAGCTCGACCGAGAACGTGCCACCGTCGATGGTTCCGATTCGTTCGAGCATGTCCTGCGTGATGGTCATGCTCTGCCCGTGCATGTCCTCAAAGCTCCCATCGGGAGTGCGATAGTTGCGGCTGCCCAGATAACAGAGCTGCACGGTTTCGTCACCGTCGATACGGTAGTCGAGCTGCGTGATGTCATCGCCATAGGCTGTAAGGTCGATGCTGAAGACACTTCGGGCGCGCAGGACGTTGTTGTCATCGTCATCGGGGCCTGCCTCCCAGCTGCTGACGGAATCCAAGAATCCGGGGCCGGCGAGCACGGTGTCGCTGCGGTCTTCGACCGGTGTGCCGTCTGCATAGGCAGCAAGCACGAACGAGGCTTGTGCGGCCGCTGCGGCCGACGAGTTCGAGCTGCCGCCCGTTTGGTCCGATTGCGTTGCGGATGGGGCGGATGCGGGATCTTCCGAGGGCGCCCACAGGATGCCGAGCGCCGTGCAGCCCAGGGCGAGGCCGGCTGTGCAGGCGGCGACGGCGATCGCGCGGCGGCGCGTGAAGACGCGGCCGCGCCTGCGCTCGGTGGAGGCCGACGGCTGGCTCGCAGCGGTGCGGGGCTGCTGCTGGACGCGGGCGCGCTCCGCAGCGATCCGCTCGGCCAGCGCTGAGCGCATCCGCGGCGTAAGTGCGATTTGGTTCATCTTGGTTGCATAGTCGTTCATGATGGATGCCATGGTTGCTCCTTCTGTTGGTTCGCGTGCAGTGCCCGTCAGCGAACAGGAGGTCCATGGGGCGACGCGTCGCCGGGTTGGACGGAGACGCGCGCTTGATTCTCGGCGGCAGGGCGGGAGGCGCCGTCCGCGCTCAGGGCGTCACGGAGCCGCTTGCGGGCTCGGAACAGCCTCGTTCGCACCGTCGCGGCCTTGATGCCGAGCAGCTGTGCGATCTGGGCGGTGTCTCGCTGCTCGACGTAGGCAAGATGGATGACAAGGCGCAGATCCTCGGGAAGGTCTGCGAGCGCATGCCACACCGGGTGGTCGCGCAGGTTGCGCAGCACGATGTCCTCGGCGGATACCGTGGACAACTCGCGGGTATCGCCGCCGGCCTTGCTGTCGTCAAGCGCGTCGACGCGACGGCTCCACGCGCTTTTCTGGTGGTCATGGCAGATATTGATGGCAACGCGCAGCAACCATGCGCGCAGATGGTCGTCGCTCTCGAAAGATGTTCCGCTCGTCAGCAGGCGGACGAACGTCTCCTGCACCGCATCCTGCGCATCGGATACGTTGCGCAGCTGATTCAGCGCGAGCCGCAAGACGGCGTCTCCGTGCGCATCGATGGCGTGGTTCATGAACGCATCGGTGCGCATAGTCGGGATTGTCATATGAATCACCTCCATACATCCTATACGACTGAGGAGGCGAATGCGTTCCCGGCGGCGGGGGGGGCGATGCGCCGCGCCTAAGAAGATGTCCAGTGGGGTTGGTTTGGGACGGGTTCATTCCAGCTCATCGGGATGGGTTGGAATGAACCCGTCCCCAACCAACCTCCATCATGAAGCTGCCCTCCATGTACAGGTAACGCGGGAGGGGCCCCGATGTTCCCCTGCGAGCCGAAAAACTCAGGCGAGTTTGTCCCGAAGGGACCGTCCGTTGCCTTACGGGAGCGTGTCAACGGTATACTTTGGTCGAGAGGGACCATGGGGAGAGGCAGACATCATGGAAAACGGCGTGCGACCGCAGCTGAACGGCACCGTGCTTTCGTATGCGGGCGAGCGTGCACTGCGCGTTCTTGAGGCGGCGGGGCTTGAGGCTTGGGTTGTGGGCGGCTGGGTGCGCGATGCGCTCATGGGCGGCGCCGGCCACGATGTCGACCTGTGCTGCGCGGGAACATGGCAGCAAAACGAGGCGGCCCTGCGCGCCGCGGGCATCATGGTCGTGGAGTCGGGCATCAAGTTCGGCGGCATCACGGCGGTTATCGACGGTGAGCGCATCGAGGTGACGACCTACCGGCTCGACGGGTTCTATACCGACGGACGGCATCCGGAAGAGGTGACGCGCGCCACCTGCGTCGAGGACGATCTCGCGCGGCGCGACTTCACCGTCAACGCCATGGCGTGGCATCCCGAGCGCGGCCTGCTCGACCTGTACGACGGCCAGGGCGATCTTGCGCGCAAGGTCATCCGTGCGGTGGGAGATCCGCGCCGTCGATTCGAGGAGGACGCCTTGCGCATGCTGCGCGCCGTCCGGTTCGCATGCCGATTGGATTTCTGGATCGAGGAGCGTACGGCCGAGGCGCTCGCCGCGTGCGCACCCCTGCTCGATGCGGTGGCGCGGGAGCGCGTGGGCATCGAGCTCGACGGCATCCTGCGCACCGCCCACGGCGGCGATGCGATGCTTCGCTACCCCGAGCTCATGTGCGCCGCTGTGCCCGAGCTCGCCGCGTGCCGCGGTTTCGACCAGCAGAGCCCCTACCACGCCTTTGACGTGTACGAGCACATCGCGCGCGTGCTGACGGTCGCCGGCGAGCTTTCCCGCTTCCGCATCGACGGCGGAGATCCCGACCAACCGCCCTCGCCGTCGCTCATGTGGGCGGCGCTGCTGCACGATATCGGCAAGCCCCAAACCTTTACGGTTGATGAGAGGGGACGCGGCCACTTTTACGGTCATCCCGAGGTCGGCGCCGATATGGCGCGGGACCTTATGCGCCGTCTCGCCCTGCCCGGCGACGTGATCCGCGACGCATGCATGCTCATCCGCTATCACGATCTTCCCATGATGGCCGAGCGGGAGGACCTCCTGCGCGTCATGCACATCTTTTCGGGCGAGGGGATGGACACCCCGCGGCTCATGGGCGAGCTGTTCGACATCAAGCGCGCCGATGCGCTGGGCAAGGCTCCGTCGTGCTTCTATTACGTCGAGGAGATCGAGCGCATGCGCGAGATGGTGCGAGAGCTCATCGCGAACGACGAGGCGTACAGCATGGCGACGCTGCATCTTGCGGGGCGCGACCTGATTGCCGCTGGCGTCAAGCCCGGACCGCGTATCGGGGAGCTGCTGCGCCGGGCCCTGAAGGCGACGATGCAGGGGAGGGTGCCCAACCGCACCGACGACCTGCTGGCATTCCTCGATCTGTAGGATGGCTCCGGCCATCCCGACTGCATACGACGCTGCGCTCGTTACGGGTGACGGGCGCAGCATCGCTGTATGACGGGCCTGTCTAGAACTCGAATTCAATATGGGCGCTGACGCCGCTGCCGGTACTCGTCACTTCGTTTTCGGTCATCGTGCAGCCGGCGCAAAGGCAGGCGGAGATGACGAGGGCGATCATAAACGGGATGATGTTTTTCATGACGGTCTGCTCCTTACTCGGGTCGCGCCCATCTTACCGCGTGTCGGGTGCCTGCACGACGTTTCGGGAGCGAATGCGTGCAATAGGGAACGAACGTCGCATCGGCGTGGTTCGTGTACCCTTGTTCTGACAAAGTGTCAGTAGTAGGATATGCCCGTAACACGAATGGACCTACTCGTAACACTTATCAAGGAGATACGCCATGCGCTCAACCGACACGATCTTGACGCGCCGCGGCTTTCTGGGCGCCTCGATCGCCGCGACGGTCGCGGTGACGGGCGCTGTGTCCGGCTGCTCGGATCAGGGCGGTTCCGGTTCGGCGGCAGGGTCCTCTGCCGCCCAAGCGACATCGCAGGTCATCGTTGCCATGAACGCAGGAAGCGAGCCGGCTGCGGGATTCGACCCGCTTGTTGCCTGGGGGTGCGGCGAGCATGTGCACGAGCCGCTCATCCAGTCGACGCTCATCACCACCGACCGGGACCTGAACTTCGTCAACGACTTGGCCACCGAGTACCTGTGCTCGGATGACGGCCTGGTATGGACGTTCACCATTCGAGACGACGTGGTCTTCACCGATGGGGAGCCGCTGACGGCGCACGACGTTGCCTTCACCGTGAACGCCGTCGCGAAGGGAACCACGTCCGAGGCGGACCTTTCCATGGTTGACCAGGCGACGGCGGTCTCCGATACGGTCGTCGAGATCCACCTGAACAAGCCCTACAACGCGCTGCTCTACACGCTTGCCGTGCTGGGCATCGTCCCGGAGCATGCCTACGGCGACGGCTACGGCGCGAACCCCATCGGGTCGGGCCGCTATATGCTCGAGCAGTGGGACCGGGGCCAGCAGGCGATATTCCGGGCGAATCCCGACTATTACGGCGACGCCCCCCTGATCGAGCGCGTCGTCGTGGTCTTCATGGACGAGGATGCGGCCCTTGCCGCCGTCCGCGCCGGCCAGGTCGATATCGCCTACACCTACGCAACCCATTCCGAGCAGACATTCGACGGCTACGAGCTCGTGGCCTACAACACGGTCGACTCGCGCGGCATGTCGCTGCCGACGGTGCCCGCGGGCGGCACCAAGATGGACAGCGACGCGGAGTATCCCATGGGCAACGACGTGACCTGCGATGTCAGCGTGCGCCGCGCCATCAACATGGGCATCGACCGCCAAGCGGTCATCGATCACGTGATCAACGGCTTCGGCGGGCTCGCGTACAGCGTGGGCGACGGCATGCCGTGGTCGAGCGATGACATGCGCGTCGATTTCGATGCGGATGCCGCGAGTGCCCTGCTCGACGAGGCGGGCTGGACGCTCGGGGACGACGGCGTTCGCAGCAAGGACGGTGTCCGGGCCGCCTTCGACCTGTGGTACTCGTCTGACGACTCGGTCCGCCAGGCCATTGCGAACGAGATGGCCAACCAGCTCGCCGACCTGGGATTCGAGGTCACGCCGCGCGGCGGGAGCTGGGATGAGATCTACCCGCATGAGTTCGAGCAGCCCGTCCTGTGGGGATGGGGCTCCAATTCGCCCGTCGAGGTCTACGAGCTCAACTACTCCTTCGGCTGGGGCAACTACGCGTGCTATGAGAGCGAGACGGTCGACGCCTATCTCGATCAGGCGCTCGCCCAGACCGATATCGAGGCCTCGTACGAATACTGGAAGCGCGCCCAGTGGGACGGTACCGAGGGGATCGCGCCACAGGGGGCGGCGACGTGGTGCTGGATCGCGAACGTCGACCATCTCTATTTCAAGCGCACGGGTCTTGACGTGGCCGACCAGAAGCCGCACCCGCACGGACACGGCTGGTCGCTCGTCAACAACGTCGACCGCTGGAGCTGGAGCGAGGCATGATCGGCGCGCTGAGGTACGCCGCGGTCCAGATAGCGCGTTTCGCCCTGCTGATGGTTGCGGTCAGCATCGTTACGTTCGCGCTGGTCAGTGCGTCGCCCATCGATCCCGTCCAGGCGAATACCGGACAGGCCGCACTGCTGTCGATGAGCGCCGAGAAGCGCGAGCAGCTCGATGAGCGCTGGGGCGTGGGAGAGCCGCTGTGGGAGCGCTACGGGCAGTGGGCCTCGGATGCGATTCGGGGGGATTTCGGTGACAGCCTGCGCTTCAACGCGCCCGTGACCGAGGTAGTCGCCGATCGCCTCGCCGGGTCGGCGATGCTGCTTGTCTCCGCGTGGCTCATTTCGGGTGCGCTCGGGCTCGTACTCGGCATCGCGGCGGGGGTTCGGCAGGGGAGCCTGCTCGACCGGGCCGTGTGCCTGTACTGCTACGTGCTGTCGGCGACGCCGACGTTTTGGTTGGCGATCGTGCTGCTGATGGTGTTCTCCGTCCAGCTCGGATGGTTTCCCGTCGGCTTCTCCGTTCCCATTGGCGCGTCGGCGGCGACCGTCTCGCTGGCCGAGCGCCTGCATCACCTGATACTGCCGGCGCTCACGCTGTCGGTGACCGAGGTGGCAAACATCGCGCTGCACACGCGTGAAAAGGCCATCGACGTCATGGCGAGCGAGTGCGTGCGCCTCGCGCGGACGCGCGGCGAGGGAGGGATGTCGCTGGTTGTGCGCCATGTGCTGCGAAACCTGCTGCTGCCCGCCGTGACGCTGCAGTTCACGTCGATCAGCGAGATCGTGGGAGGGTCGGTCCTCGTGGAACAGGTGTTTTCGTACCCCGGACTCGGCCAGGCGACGGTGACGGCGGGCTTGGGCGGAGACGCCCCGCTGCTCGTGGGACTGGCGCTCGCCACGGCAGCCGTCGTGTTCGCGGGCAACCTCGCGGCGAATCTGCTCTACGGGGTCATCGATCCCCGGATGCGTCGGGAGGTGCGCCATGTTCGGTAGTGCACCGGGGCCGCTTGGGGCCCAGGCGGACGGCCTGACGCTCTTCCACGATGTCGAGCGGCCGTATGCGCGCGGCGGTCGTCGCGCGTGGCTTGCCGGGTGCGTGCTTGCCGCCGTCGCGCTGGTGTGCGTGGCGGTCGCGGGGATGCTGCTCGCGCCCGCTGCCGGTGCGACCGACTTCGCCCAGAAGAACCTGGCTCCTTGCGCCGCCCACCTGTTCGGAACCGATTGGATGGGTCGGGACATGCTCGCCCGCACGCTTGCGGGCATCGCCACCTCGCTTGCCGTCGGCACGCTGTCCGCCGCGGTGTCCTCGGTCATCGCGCTCGCGCTCGCCACGGTCGCCGCCTTGGGCGGACCTCGCGCGGACGCCGTCGTGAGCTGGCTCATCGACCTGGTGATGGGCATTCCGCATCTGATCCTGATCATCCTGGTGAGCTATGCGCTCGGCCGTGGGGCGGTGGGTGTCACGGTGGGCGTGGCGTTGACGCATTGGCCGAGCCTCACGCGCGTGCTGCGCGCCGAGATCATGCAGCTGCGCGCCCAGCCGTTCATGGCGTGCTCCCGTGCGCTCGGCATATCGGGGATGCGCATGGCCCTCACCCATGCCGTTCCCTACGTGCTTCCGCAGTACCTCGTGGGGCTTGTGCTGCTGTTCCCCCATGCGATCCTTCATGAGGCGTCCATCACGTTTTTGGGGTTCGGCCTGTCGCCGGAGCAGCCGGCGATTGGCGTGATCCTATCCGAGGCCATGGGCTACCTTACGGCCGGTTCCTGGTGGCTCGCGGTGTTTCCCGGCCTCGTGCTCCTGCTCGTCGTGCTCATGTTCGACCGTATGGGTTCGGGCCTTCGGCGCCTGGTTTCGCCCCAGGGGGTGCAGTCATGATCGAGCGAGCGGAACCCCCCGCGATGCCGCACGGCCCCCATGTGGACGCAGAGTGGCATCATCACCATACGCATGCCGTCCGCTCGCGGCATCCCGGCAACCATCATCTGCTGACGGTGGAGGACCTGACCGTCTCGTTTTCGATGTACGACGAGACTCAGCCGTACTTTCGCGCCGAGCGGGTGATGCGCGAGCAGCTGCATCATCTGTCGCTGTCGGTTCACGAGGGCGAGGTGGTGGCCGTCGTGGGGGCGAGCGGATCGGGCAAGACCCTGCTCGCCGATGCGATCTTGGGGCTCTACGAGCCGAACGCGAGGGTTTCGGGGCGCATCTGGTTCGACGGCGAGGCCATGGACGCCTCCTCGCTCGCGCGCCTGCGCGGTCACGGGATCTCGCTGGTTCCGCAGAGCGTGAAGCATCTCGATCCCCTCATGCGCATCGGGCGCCAGGTGGTCGGGGCGTGCGCCAAATCGGAGCGGGCACGCCGCGAGCAGCGCATGCGCGAGCTGTTCTCCGCCTACGGTCTCGCCCCCGAGGTCGAGCGGATGTATCCGCATGAGCTCTCCGGCGGCATGGCGCGCCGCGTGCTGCTGATGTGCGCGCTCATGGACGAGCCCCGTCTGATCGTGGCCGATGAGCCCACGCCGGGCCTCGATCTCGAGCTTGCCGTCCATGCGCTCGGCGATCTGCGCTCGTTTGCCGACCGCGGGGGAGGCGTCGTGCTCATCACGCACGATATCGACTTGGCGCTGTCGGTCGCCGACCGCGTGGCGGTCTTCCGTGACGGAACGATCGTGGAGGAGACGGCGTCGTCGAGCTTTGATGACCCGGATTTGTTGGTGCACCCCTTCTCTCGCGCTCTGTGGCGCGCGATGCCGCAGCACGGTTTTGCGGTGCCGCGCGACCGGGGGAGCGCGAAAGACTTCGATTCAGGACGGGAGGGGATAAGATGAGCCTTGAGGCGAGGAACATCTCGTTTGGCTATCCGTGCGGCAGGAGCCTGTATTGCGATTGGTCGCTTTCCGTCGAACCCGCCGAGCGCGTGGCGCTGTGCGCTCCCTCGGGTGCGGGCAAAACGACGCTTTGCCGCATCCTCGCGGGGTATCTGGCGCCGCAAACAGGGGAGGTCCTGGTCGATGGCGAGCCCGTCGCATCAGGGCGCATACGGGGGCCGCGTCCGGTTCAGCTGATCTGGCAGCATCCCGAGCAGGCGTTCGATCCGCGCATGCGCATGGGCCGTTCTCTCGCCGAGGGCGCGTGCGCGCGCAGCGTCGACGGTGCCGTGAAGGTTGCGCGCGACGAGGGGCTCATGGATGCGTTCGGGATTCGGGATGAGTGGTTGAGCCGTCTGCCCCATGAGCTGTCGGGCGGCGAGCTCATGCGCTTCTGTATCGCGCGGGCCCTTCTCGCTCATCCGCGTTATCTGATTTGCGACGAGATGAGCGCCATGCTGGATGCGGTGACGCAGGCGGAGGTGTGGCGCGCTCTGCTGGCTCTCGCGGAGGAGCGGGGGATGGGGATCGTCATGGTCTCGCACGCCCCGGCCCTTCTCGATCGCATCGCAACGCGGCGCGTATCGGTGGGGCTGGACGTCGACGCCCCTGATGTGCGCTCGAGCCATGCCGTCTGACCTGCGCACTTCGCAAGAGCTTCACAACTTTGAGATTCTTGAAATTTGTTCTTGCCTCGGCGACGGTCATCCCGTAATATTCTCTTTGCGCAAAGGCGCTACACCACATGGCCCGTTCGTCTAGCGGTTTAGGACGCCGCCCTCTCAAGGCGGAGATCACCAGTTCGAATCTGGTACGGGCTACCAAGAACTTCAAAGGCTCTTCGGAGCCTTTTTTCATATCTCGATACCAATCCAATCCCACCTCGCCCTAAGTGCAAATCGGGGACGTACCTTTTGTATGCACTTTTGCATACTGGGGACACCCCTTGGCGTGGCAGGCTGCTCTGTGGGTTGAAATGAACCCGTCCCCAACCAACCCATCCGACCTGGCGTCTGCATGATTTCCCCACGACCGCAAACTTTTTCAAAAAAGTACTTGCGCCTCTGGTCATCGTCCCCTAATATACTTTCTTGCGCGAAGGCGGCAACGCACGAGCGCAACGGATGCATCAATGGGATGTCGTCTAATGGCAGGACAGCGGATTCTGGTTCCGTCAATGGGGGTTCGACTCCCTCCATCCCAGCCATTCGTCCGTTATATATGGCCCGTTCGTCTAGCGGTTTAGGACGCCGCCCTCTCAAGGCGGAGATCACCAGTTCGAATCTGGTACGGGCTACCAAGAACTTCAAAGGCTCTTCGGAGCCTTTTTTCATACCTCGCCCCGCCCCCAACTATCTTGTCGACAGCTATGACGACCGTCGGGGGCCTTTTGGATTTCTTCAGGGGCAGGAAAAAGAACCGTACAATAGAAGGGTTAGAGTTCTCGTCCGCGATGCGCGCGGATGCTTATCTGAGGAGACGCATGTCGGATTCTTCTAACAAGCTGGCTTCCAAGCCCAGGGTAGCCGCCGAGGCTTCCGGGGGAGACGATCACAAGGGTGCGCGTCGCGGTGCCATCTTCATCGGCATCGTCTTGATCGCCTACGTCGTCTACCTTGTCGTGACCGGTCAGGTCGCCCAGTTCCTGGACGCCATGGGCAGCGTTCAGACCGGGTGGCTCGTGGTCGCGTGCATCAGCATGCTGCTCTATCTCATCTTCGGAATCGCCGCCTACGCGATCGCCGTGTGGCTCGACCCGGCCTCTCCGGTCGGTATCCGAGACCTCATCTCCGTCGAGGCGAGCGGCATCTTCTTCGGAAACCTGACGCCCATGATGATGGGTTCCACGCCGGCCCAGATCTATCGCCTGACCAAGGCGGGCCAGAACGTGGGCGAGGCGGGCGCCATCCAGTTCACGCGCTTCATCGTCTATCAGTTCGGCCTCGTTGCCTGGGGCGCCATCCTGCTGATCGCCCGTATGCCGTTCTTCACGGAGCAATACGGCAACATCACGCTCATCAGCGTCTTCAGCTTCGGCGGGCATATCTGCATCCTGCTCGCGATCTTCGCCATCGCCTTGTTGCCCCGCACGGTGATGCGGGTCGCGCATTGGCTCATCTCGCTGCTCGCGCGCGTGGGCGTGGCCAAGGACAAGACCGCAGGCTGGCACGAGTTCGTCGACAGCGAGGTCATGTCGTTCTCCGATAAGTTCAAGCTTGCCGCAGGCCACCTGAGCTCCATGGCGCTCACCGTCGTGATCACCATGCTGCAGCTCGCGTTCTTCTATCTGGTGCCGTACTTCCTGATGCTTTCGTTCGGGCACCACGACGTCGACTTCTTCTCGGTCATGGCGGCGAGCGCCTTTGTGCAGCTGCTCTCTTCCGCCGTGCCCCTGCCCGGCGGAACGGGTGGCGCCGAGGGCGGGTTCGCGCTGTTTCTGGGCCATTTCTACGGCAGCGCCGCCACGGCGGGCTATCTGCTGTGGCGCCTGATCACGTTCATCGCGCCGACGATCCTGGCCGCTCCGCTGCTCGGTCTCAAGAGCTCGCACAACGCGAGCATCCATGACCGCTGGGATCGCGCGATCGCCCGGTTCGGTCGCGACAAGCACGTCAAGTCCGCCCCCTCCGCTGTCGCCGCCGCGGCTTCCGCCGCGGAGACGGCGGCTATCGAGCAGGTCGAGGCCGCTGCCGTGAAGGGTGCCGATGCGTCCGGGCGCCCCGGTGGTGCCGCACCCGCTGCACGGCAGCCGAAACGCGCGCCTCGCAAGCGAGGGACGCAGGTGCGCCGCGCGGTCGACGGCATCACGGTGTCGCCTTCCAGGCTTGCGAAGCAGCGTCCTCACGATCCGCAACCGTAGACGAACGATCTGCGCGCTCCGCCCGGGGCGCGCTTCCTTATTGAAGGGATGGTTATGATTCAAGCTCTTGGGGTGATCACAGCGTGTGCGGCCGCAGCAGGTGGCGCCGGGCTCGCCGTCGCCGGCAACGCGCTGTTCGACTTTGCGCTCAATCCCCGTGCCAAGCATTCCATCATGGCGCGCATCAACGATGGCGAGGTGACCGGGGTCGATGCCGCCGCCATGGGCTCCGACCCCGCGCTGGCCGATGCGCGCCGGTGGTTCGAGCAGTCCAAGCGCGATATTTCCATTCGCCCTCACGACGGGGGCGAGCTGCACGGGTGGCGTATCTGGGGATCCGGCGTCATACCCGGCGATGACGGTCGGCGCGATAGCGCGAGCCCCGATACCGCGCACCGCTACCTGGTCCTTTGCCATGGATATAGCGGGAAGCCGAGCGATCTTGCGCGCGAGGCCCGTGCGGCCCACGGCATGGGGTGTTCGGTCCTTCTTCCCGCGGCGCGCGGCTTCGAGCGCAACCGCGACCGGTATGTCGGCATGGGATGGCTCGACGCGCGCGACCTTTTGGGGTGGATCGATGCGCTCGTCGCCTTCGACCCCCAGGCGCGCATCGGTCTCTTCGGCGTCTCGATGGGCGCCGCCGAGGTCATGATGGCCTCGGGCGCCGAGCTCCCCGACAACGTACGCTGCATCGTTGCCGACTGCGGATACACGAGCGTTTGGGACGAGTTCGTCGTCCAGATGAACGACTTGATGCACCTGCCGATCCATCCGCTCCTCGATGCCGCCGAAGCGGTGTGCCGCGTGCGCGCCGGTTACGGGTTCAAGGAGGCGAGCGCCGTCAAGCGCCTGGCGCGTGCCCGCGTTCCCATGCTGTTCATCCACGGCACCGACGATGTGTTCGTGCCCTTCCGCATGCTCGACGAGGTCTACAGCGCCTGCGCGAGCCCGATCAAGGAGAAGGCGGTGTTCGAGGGCGCGGGCCACGGGGCGTGCAGCTATGCAGACCCCGTCCGCTACAGGAATCTCGTGTTCGACTTCCTCACACGCTACCTGTGAGGCAGGGCAAGCGGGCACCCTCGGCACAGAGATGAACTCAGTCCCATAGGTTCCGCGCTCGCTATGGGTATCGCCTGCAGCTCATTCATGAATGAACAGGGGTGTCAAACAAACGTATCCTGCGGAAACGTAGAACAGGCCCTCGCTCATTCATGAATGAGCGAGGGCCCGAGCCGTGCAAGCGTCACCGTATCCGCTTGTGCGCATCTGCCGTGCGATGGTCCGCCTCGAAAGCGATGCACCGGGACTCCTACAGCGCGTCTTCCGGGGCGCCGTGTGCCGAGCGCGTGAGGCGGGCGATGCGCGCGATGAGGGGCACGTGCAGGTTGATGAGGTTGCACAGGCGCCCGACGAGCAGGGCGGACACGATCGTTCCCACGCCGAGTCCGTTCAGCCGCCCGAACAGCGCAAAGGATAAGATGGCGGCGATCGTGACGAGCGTGACGTCAAAGGCAACCTTGCACGTTCCGAAGGGCTTGCGCGTGACCGCCGAGATCGTGCGGACGATGCCCTCGCCCGGCACGACGATGACGTTCGGCGCGACCTCCATCGCGATGCCGAAGCCGAGGATCGCGCATCCTCCGAGCAGGGATGCGACCTGAAGGGGAAGGGTGGTCGGATCAAGCCAGAACAGCAGCGACATGCTGACATCGATCAGCGCGCTGAAGACGAGGTTCACGACGAGCTGAAGGAGCTGTACGGGCTTGAAGTCGCGACGGAGCAGGACGATCTGAAGCACGACATAGACCGTGTTGAGGATGAAGGTGAATTCACCGAAGGTGGGCGCGAAGGCAAGGTCGAGGACATAGGGGATGCTCGAGATCGGCGATGTGCCGAGGGCGGCCTTGGTGATGAAGGCGACGCCGAACGAGTTGATGGCGACGCCGAGGATGAACCAGAGGTAGCGGCGGGCCAGGCGGTCGCCGCCAAGAGAGGCGCGCAGCCCGGAGGCCGCGCCTGCGGTCGATGCAGTTGAATCGTTCATGCTAGAGGGACTCCTCATCATGTGACAGGTTGTCGATGACGCGTGCGAGCAGGTCGGAGAGCGATGAGCGCTCCTCGTCGGTGAAACCGTTCCAGGCGAGCGAATCCACCTCGTCGCAGATGGCGAGAACGCGTCGTGCGGCCTCGCGTCCGGCGTCGGTGAGATAGACGCTCGAGCTGCGCCGATCGACTTCGTCCGATCTGCGCGCGATGAGGCCTTCCGCCTCCATGCGCGCGAGGATGCTGGTCGTGGTCGAGCGGTCCATCACGCAGGCGTCCGCGATGGCGCGCTGAGTGCACCCCTCGTGATCGACGACGTATTCAAGAACCTTCGGCTGGCCCGGCTTGAGGCCGAGGGCGCGCGTTCTGGAGAGCATGGCGCGATTCGAATGGGAGAAGGCGCGCAGCAGCTCATGGTGTATGGGTCGGATATCCCCCGGAAGGCTTTCGGATCGACGGTGCTCCACGTGTGGCTCCAAACAGTTTGTATACAAACAGTGTGCATGCAAACTAATAGCACGACCGGAGCGGGAAGTCAAACCGGGCGGGGCTCGATGGTTGCGCGGGAGCAGAACGCAAAGAGGGGCCGAACGGCATGCCCGGGTCTCCACAGAGACCCCGCAGCAAGCCGTTCGGCCCCGTAATCACGGCAAGCCGACCGCTACGCGGCAACGCAACCTACTGATACCGCAGGCATTCGACCGGATCGAGCCGTGCCGCCCGGCGAGCCGGATAGAACCCGAAGACGAGTCCGATGGCGATGCTTAGCCCCACCGCCGCGGCGATTGCCTCGGGGGAGATCATGGGGGAGATGGAGGCCCCTTCCATGCCGCCCATGGCGCTCACCAGCCCCAGCGATGACGCGCCGATGGAAAGTCCCCAGGAGATGAGGTATCCCAGCACCGTACCGATGATGCCCCCGGTCACGCACACCACCGACGATTCCACGAGAAACTGCGACGTGATGTCGCGTCGGGTCGCGCCCAGGGCTCGGCGAACGCCGATCTCGCGGATGCGCTCGGTCACGTTCGTGAGCATCATGTTCATGATGCCGATACCGCCCACGAGCAGCGAGATGCCAGCGACGGCGCCCATGATGAGCGAGAAGGAGTTCATGAAGCCGTTCATGGAGTCGATCTGGGACTTCATCGAGTAGACGTAGACGCCCTCGTCGATCTGATCGTCCGGGATGCCCATGACGGCGGCGACCTGCGTCTTGGTGGTCTCCATGAGCGCATCGATGTCCACGCCCTCGTAGGCGATGCCCACCACCTGCGAAAGGTACTCGTATCCGCCGCTGAAGTCGGCGAGCACGGTGGCGAGCGGCATGTACACGGTGATGTAGGTGCTGCCGCTCCCGCTGCCCGTCATGGGCATGCTCTCGTCGATGCCGACGACGGTGTAGTCCTTGTTGTCGAGACGCACCGTCTTGCCCACGACGCTGGCGTCGGCGCTGCCGAACAGCGCCTGCACGCCGGCGCGGTCAAGGATCACGACGCGTGCGCCGCTCGTCTCCTCCTGCGTGGTGAACAGGCGTCCCTCGGCCAGGCGGACCTGACCGGTCATGGAGAGGTACGACGCGTTGGCGCCGGTGATGCCCACGTCGACGGTCCCGCTGTCGGACGAGACCTGGGCGTAGCCGTACGCGGACCCCTCGATCAGCTCGTACTCGGGCATGAGGCGCCTGAGGTCGTCCACGTCGTCTTGGGTCATCTGGTACATGGGGGAGATGTAGACGGCGCGCGCGGCGTTGAGCCCCAGCCCCTCGACGAGCATGTTGCGGACCCCGCCGATGAGCGAGGTCATGGCGATGACCGCCGCGATGCCGATGACGATGCCGAGGATGGTGAGCAGGCTGCGCCCTCGGTTCGCCTCGAGCGAGCGGAGCGCCTCGCGGATCAGGTCGCGCAGGCTCATGAGAGAGCACCTCCTCCCAAGACGGCGGCCGTCTTCCGGTGCGGGTGTCCCATAGGGGACGGGACGGCGAAAAGCGGGCGCCTCGCGGAAGGATCTGCTTCCGGCCTGCCCGCTCCGGGGTCTGGCGTATCGGCGATCGGGCGGCGGCCCAGCACCTGCGTGATCTCGGCGGGCGAGGTCACGTCGCGGCGCCTCGTTTTCGTCCCATGCCGCTCATCTTCATGGTAGAGCCGCCCGTCGCGGATGGTGACGGTGCGGTCCGCCTGGGCGGCCACGCCGGGGTCGTGGGTGATCAGCACGATGGTCTTTCCGGCGCGCCGCAGGGCGTGCAGCGTCTCGAGGACCATGGCGCCGGTGTGGGAGTCGAGGTTTCCGGTTGGCTCGTCGGCCAAGATGATGGCCGGGTCGTTCACGAGCGCGCGGGCGATGGCCACGCGCTGCATCTGGCCTCCGGATAGCTCGTTCACGCGGTGGTCGTAATGGTCCACGGCGAGCGCGACGGAGTACAGGGCGCGCACGGCGCGGCGCTCGCGCTCGGCACGCGGGCAATCGGTGTAGGCGAGCGGCAGCATGACGTTCTCGAGCACGGTCATGCGCGGCAGCAGGTTGAAGTTTTGGAACACGAAACCGATCTGGGTCGCGCGGACCTCGGCGAGCTCGTCGTCGGTGAGCTCGGCCACATCGAGGCCCGTGAGCAGATAGGTGCCCGAGGTGGGGGTGTCCAGGCAGCCGAGTATGTTCATGAGGGTCGACTTGCCCGATCCGGACGGGCCGGTGATGGCGACGAACTCGCCGGGATCGACGGTGAAGTCGATGTCGTGGAGCACATGCGCGAATCCGGCTTCGGTCTCGAAGATGCGGTGGATGCCGCGCATGTCGATGACGGGTCTCATGGCCACGCCCTACAGCGCGTCCGCAGAGGCGGCGCCTGAGCCGACAGCTCCGTCGCCCATGCTCATGGAGCCGCCCGAGATGACGATGATCTCGCCGTCGGCGACAGGCGACGGGGGTATCTCCGGCCCGTCTTCGGGTGTCTGCAGCCCCGCGCCCTCCACGCGCCCGACGACCGCGTAGCTGTCGTTCTGCGTGACGACGGTCACGTCGCGGCGTTCCGCCTCATGCGTCTCGGGGTCGGTCTCGACCATGACGTAGTAGTTCATGCCGTCATCGGTGGACAGCGCCATGGATGGCACCATGACGACGTTGTCGAGCTGCTCGGTGATGAGGGTGACCTGCGCGGTCATGCCGGGCTTGAGGCGCGGGTCGGGCTGGTCGATCAGGATGTCGACGGCGAAGGAGACCGAGGAGTCACCCATGTACATCATGTCCCCCGAACCCGAGGCGATCGACGCGATGTTCTGCACGGTGCCCTGGAGCATGATGTCGTCGAAGGCGGGGAAGCTCACCTGTGCGGTCTGGCCCACGGCCACGCGCGCGATGTCCTCCTCGCTCACCTGGATGGTGACCTTCATCTGGGACAGGTCAGCGATCTGCACGAGGGGCCCGGAGGCGCCCGTCGAGTTCGCGGCCGGTTCGCTGGGGTCGGCTCCCACCTGGGCGTTCATGGCGACGATGCTGCCGGAGCTCGGCGCGGTGACGGTGCGCTGGCCCGCGGTGGCGACGGCCTGGTCGTAGCTCGCCTGGGCGCTCGCCACGGCCCGCTCGGCTGCCGCGACGGAATCCTCGGCTGCGGCGGGGTCGGCGCCGGCGTAGGGGATGACGTTGCCCTCCTCGTCGATGACCTCGTCGTAGGCGTACCACTCGTTGTAGGCGTCGGTGCGGGCGCGCTTGGCTGCGGCAAGGTCGGCTTCGGCGGCCTGCAGCGACCGCAGCGCCTCGTTGACCGCGAGGTCGAGCTCGGGGTTGTCGATGATCATGAGGACGTCGCCCGCCTGAACCTGCTGGCCGGCGGCGACGCGCACCTCTGCGATGGTGCCCGAGACGGCGGGCGTCACGACGGTGGAGGACAGCGGTTCGAGCGAGCCGCGCGCATCCACCGAATCGGTGTAGGTGCCTGCGATGGCGATATCGGTTATGGGCTCGAAGACGGCCTCGGGCTCCTGGGTGAGCAGGTTGACCGCCACGACCCCCACGAGTGCGACCGCGGCTATCGCTCCCGCGATGATGCCGCGCCTGATGAGCTTCTTGCGTCGCCGCTCGGCGCGACGCGCCTTGAGCTTGGCGTACGCCTCGGCATCCGAGGCGTCGAGGCCCTCGTAGGCATCCTGTGCCTCGGTGCCGGGAAGGACGGGGATCGGGGACTGGGTCGTCTGCTCGCCCGTGTCCTCAGCCGGCATCCGATCGGTGTCCGGCTGCTCGATAGGGGGCGTCGGGTCCGCGACGTTCCGGATATCGTCGGTCATGGTTTCCTCGTTTCGTCATCCCAACAGTGTCTTCAACGCTGGCTACACGATACTCTATGCGCGTCGTGTGCCCGGCAGCGGTTTTGTAAACTTTGGCAAGCGGTCGAGCGGGCCAGCGGTGGGGAATGGGTGTGCCTGGCGGGCGCGCCCCTCCCCGTCGCGGCGAGGAGGGGCGCGCGGCCGCCTCGAACGATCGATGGCTCATCGGCCATATCTTCTAGATCGCGTCGTCGCGCAGGGCTTCCACCACGTTGGCGGCATGGCTGCGCCGCAGCGCGTAGGCCGCGCTCACCACGATGACCGCGAGCACGATGCCGGCGGCGGCAGCGGCCTCGGCGATCGGGGGCTCCAGGGTGAAGGTGGTGAACGAGTACGTCATCGCCTGGGTCAAAAAGGCCGCCGCGATGGCTGCGAGCGCAAGGCCGATCGCAAAGCCGCGCAGCGCGTAGCTCGCGCACTCGTAGGCGATCATGCGCCGGAAGGCCGACTCGCCCATCCCGATGCTCTTGAGCACCGCGAACTCGCGACGGCGCAGGATGAGCGAGTTCGTGAGCGTGTTGAAGACGTTCGCCACGGCGATCAGGCCGCAGATGACGGTGAAGCAGTAGATGAACGTCTGGACCGTATCGGACATCATGCGGTTCTGCATCTTGGTGTCGGCATAGTTCGTGTAGGTGCAATCGAGCTCTGGGAAGTCGGTGGCGACGAGCTCGAGGGCGTCCTGCGCGTTCGCCGCGGTCTCGGCCGACCCGCCCGCATCGAAATTCATCTGGGCGTCGGCGAAGCCCAGCGTCTCGTTCGCGGCCATGGCGCTGACGGGCAACAGGATGTGCAGGGTGCCCGTTCTGGTGGAGATGCCCGTGGGCGCGGTGTCGGCGAGCGCTCCGACGGCGATCTCCTTGCGCGCGGTGATGCCCTCGTCGAGCGGGACGAAGCGCTCGGACCCGTCGGGCGCGTTGTACCAGACGCTCGGCTGGCCGTTCGTATCGGATACCACGCCCCCGACGTACATGCCCTCAAGGGGCGCGAACGACACGGTCTCCACGGTGCCGGTGCCCGACAGCGGGCTGTAGTACCCGTACGTGCCGCCCTCGTTCAAGGTGTACTCGTTCAGGGCGATCGCCTGCGGGCCCGCGGGGTCGCAGAACTCCTCGCGGGACAGCCCGAGACCGTCGACGTAGGTCTCCCAGCTCGCGGTGTCGATGAAGTCGACGTAGATGGGTCCAGACCACGAGCCGTCGGCAAGCAGGGTGCCGAAGAAGTGATCGGAGCCGTCGGACACCATGGAGGCGGGGACGATGGTGTCGGCGACGTAGCTCGCATGGTAGCCCGCGCGCGTGGTGCCCTCGAGGCCGTCGGCGGCGTCGTAGAGGCGTGCGAGCGCGTCTGCCAGCGCGACGTTGTCGACCTTCCCGTCCTCGCGCACGATGGTGCCCGTGCTGCCCTCGGCCGTCGTGGCGTCGATGCGCACCTGCAGGTCCGTGCCGTCCGCCGCGTCGATCGCGGTGCCGCTCGCGTAGTCCATGACGCTGCCGATGACACCCGAGATGATGAGCAGGGCGACCGAGACGGCAAGTGCGGCGACCGTGACCCTGCCCTTGCTCGTGGCGCGCGTCAGGTTGCGGTGGGCGATGAACCCGGGGACGCCGAAGAGGCGCGCGGAAAGGCCGCGGAGGTGGACGGTGCCGCCGTCTGCCGTGCTCTTTCCCGCACGGGCGAGCGCGCGCCGCGCGCGGCGGGTGAGGTGGATGTCGCGGGTCTGGCGGATGGCGTCCACCGCCGAGACGCGGGAGGCGCGCAGGGCAGGGATCCATGCGCTCACGAGCACGGTCGCGAGCGCCACGCCGGCGGAGATGCCGAGCACGGCGGGGCTCACGGTCACGCTCACCTGGATGCCGTAGGCGTCCACGTCGAACATGGCGGCAAGGCCGCTTCCAGTGAGCTGGAACACGGCGAGGCAGCCGATAAGGCCGAGCACGAGCCCGATGGGGATGCCGACCGCGGAGAGCAGCAGCGCCTCGGTGAGCACGGTGCGACGGAGCTGGCGCTTGCTGGCTCCCAGGGAGGCCAGCAGCCCGAACTGGCGCGTGCGCTCGGCAACCGAGATGGCGAAGGAGTTGTACACGAGCGAGACCCCGGCCACGGCGATGACGACGGCGAGCACGCCGGCGATCATGTAGAGCGTGTTCCACACCTCTGAGCTCCCGGTGACGCCCTGCCAGCGCAGCAGGCTCGTGTGGGTGGCGACCCCGCCAGCCTGGGGGTCGATATCCGAGGAGAGCTCGTCGGCGATCGACAAGGCGTCCTGCGGGTCGTGCGTGGTCAAGATCGAGTAGACGCAGGTGGCGTCCGATGCGTCGGCGAGAGCGCCCTCGACCTCGTTGCCCGAGGGGTAGACGTAGACGCTGTTGCCCTGCAGGGCGCGGGTGGACGAGAAGCCGTAGCTGCGGTAGAAGCCCACCACGGTGCCGCTGACCTGGCCGAGATCCGCGTCGAAGGTCTCTTCGACCGTGTCATCCTGGAAGTAGGTGCCCCGAAGCGAGGTGCCGGCTGCCGTCAGGCCGCTGTCGTCCTCCAGATAGCGCAGCGTGCGCTCGCCGAGCTCGGCCGTGACGGTGCTGCCGAGCTCGATGGCGGACGCGTCGTCGGCGCCCTGCACGGAAAGCCCGCAGGGCGCGAGCTCCACGCCCTCCAGGTAGTGGGGCAGGGCGATCTCCCCGGGGGCCTCGGGCGCGCGGCCGGCGGTGATCTCGGGGCCGGTGACCAGGCGCTCGCCTTCGGGATTCACGGGCCAGGTCTTGGCGAACAGGTAGCTGCCGTAGTCGGCTGCGTTGTCGTCGCCCATCTGGATCGCGCCGAGCTCGGCGACGTCCAGCCGCGCGGCGACGCGCCCGTCGCCCTCGAGCGCGCGGTGGGCGTCGGCGGGAACGTTCGCGGCCTCGACCTGCCAGGAGCCCTCGTCGGCCGCCGTGCGCTCGTAGAGCATGTTCGACATGCTCACGACGCTCGTGAGCACGGCGCAGACGAGCGCGCAGGACAGCGCGATGCCGATGATCGAGACGATGGTGCGGGTGCGGTTGCCGAAAAGCGACCGCAGGGAGAAGCGGGTGAAGATGTTCATGGTGGTCCTCCTGCGACGCGCGGGCTAACCGCGGCGCTCGTCGCGCACGAGCCGGCCGTCCTCGATGGCGATCACGCGATCGGCCATGAGGGCGATGTCCTCGTCGTGCGTGATGACGATGAGCGTCTGCTTGAGCTGACGGTTCGAGTCACGCAGGAGCTTCATGATCTCCGCGGAGTTCTTGGAATCCAGGTTGCCGGTGGGCTCGTCGGCGAGCAGGACCGCCGGCGAGTTCATGAGGGCGCGCCCGATGGCCACGCGCTGCTGCTGGCCGCCGGAGAGCTGGTTGGGCAGGTAGTGCTCGCGCCCGGTGAGCTTGAGGGCGCGCAGGAGCATCTGCAGGCGCTGCTCGTTCACCGTGCGGCCGTCCATGAGGACGGGCAGCGTCATGTTCTCCACGACGTCGAGCACGGGGATGAGGTTGTAGAACTGGTAGACGAGGCCAACCTCTCGGCGGCGGAAGATCGCGAGCTGCTCGTCAGTTCGCGCGAAGATGTCCTGTCCCTGGAGCTTCACGGTGCCCGACGTCGGCCGGTCGACGCCGCCGATCAGATGGAGGAGGGTCGACTTGCCCGATCCCGAGCTGCCGATGATGGCGATGAATTCGCCCGCCTCGACGGTGAAACTGACGTCGTCGAGCGCGCGGACCGCCGTGTCGCCGCTTCCGTACACCTTGGTGAGATGTTCGATTGAAAGGATGTTCATGATGTTCCTTTCGTCGCCGTTACGTTCACCTTGATTCTGGATGCGCGACCTTTCCCCCACATGACCACGAGGTGACACATCTGTCACATGCAAATCGGGGGACGTACCTTCCGCGTGCAATTATGCACGCGGAAGGTACGTCCCCCGATTTGCACAGGGAGGGGGCGCCCCCGCGGGCATTCGTCAGACGGTGGCCTTGAAGAACGCGATCTCGAACTGCGCTCCGGTGACCGTACCGTCGGCGTCGTGCACATTGCGCGCCCGGATCCTGCCGTCTTGCGCGACGACGAGGCTTCGCGCGAGGGCGAGGCCGATGCCGACGCCGGCGGGATTGACCTCGGCGCTCTCCGCGTGCTTCGCGCTCCCGCGATAGAAGCGCTCGAAGATGTGGGGCAGGTCCTCCTCGTCGATCCCCGGGCCCGTGTCGGTGACGATGAGGCGGCAGGCGAGGGGGTCCTCGACGACGTCGATGGTCACCGTGCCGCCTGCGGGCGTATGCTCCAGGCTGTTCTTGAGCACGTTCTGGAGCGCCTCGATGCTCCACGAGAGGTCTCCCGTAAAGCTCGCCTTATCGTCGATGCGGGTGATGAGGGCGACGTCGGCCAGGTCGAAGGGGATGGCGAGCGGGGCTATGGCCCCCCTCACCACATCGCCCGCGCGAACGGTCGCATGCGCCAGCGCGATGGTCCCCGCATCCATCCGAGCGAGTTTGAGCAGAGCGGATACGAGCCACGACACGCGCTCCTGGAGCCCCTCGATCGCGCGCAGCCTCTCGGCAAGATCGGCCACGTCCTTCTCGGTGAGATGCGTGCCGTCCTCCACGATCCGGGCGTGCACGAGGTCCGTCATGATGGAGAGCGACGTCAGCGGCGTCTTGAGCTGATGGGAGATGTCCGCAAGCGAATCGGACAGCAGCGTGCGCTCCGCTTCGAGCTGCTCGGTCGTGATTGCGAGCCGTTGGAACACCTTGTCGATCTCGTTCGAGAGTATGGCGAGCTCCCCCTCGCGCGCCTGCGCCAGATTGAGGCGACGGGTGCCGTTGAGGCACTGGTCGAGCTCATGGGAGAGTCTGCCGATCGCCCGGTAGCGCGCCCGCGTGGACACGCCGACCACGACTCCGAGGACCACGGCGCATGCGAGCACGCAGATCGCCGCCTGAGAGCCCGCCGCAAGGCCCGCCACCGCGATGCAGATGCACGAGGCGAGAACGAAGGCGGCGAGAAGGAGGACGAGCTCGCGGTTTCGTGACAGCATGGGACCTCGCTATCCTTGCGCCTTGTAGCCGAGTCCGCGAACGGTCTGGATGAGCCTCGGCGACGTCGGGTCGGACTCGATCTTGTTGCGCAGGCGGTTGATATACACCGTGAGCGTGTTCTCTTCGATATAGGTCCCCGCGTCGTTCCAGAGCGCGTCGCGTATCGCCTCGCGGGTGATGAGCTTGTCCGGATTCGTCGCGAAGAGCAGAAGCAGCCGATACTCCATCGCGGAGAGGACCACTTCCGTGCCGTCGCGCTCCACGCGCGCCCGGTCGGTGTCGATGGCGATCGGTCCCAGGTGAACGATGTGACGCGCGGGTTGCGTCCGGCGCAGCGCCGCGGCGATGCGCGCGAGGAGCTCGCGCGGGCGAAACGGCTTGGCGATGTAGTCGTCGGCACCCATGGTCAGCCCCGTCACCGTGGTGAACTCGTCGTCCGAAGCGGTCAGGAAGATGACGGGAAGCTCGGGCCTCGCCTGCTTGATGGCACCGCAGACGGCCAACCCGTTGCCCTGCGCCAGCGTGATGTCGAGCAGCACGAGCTGCACGGCCGCCTGCGGGCTCGCGGGATCGATGGCCGCGCGAATCGCCCGGTCCTGCGAATCGACGGCGTCCACGGCGTACCCTTCGCGCGCGAGCAGCTCCGACAGCGATTCCACGATGAGCGGGTCATCTTCCACAAGCAGGATATGAGCTGGCATGGCGTGCCTTTCTCGATGCGTGAAACGAGGGGGCGATGATCGGTCGCCTTCGGTCATAGTACCTGAATGCCGGATGCGGGCCAATCGGACCATCCGGCAAGGGTCTTCGTCGGGCCATGAAGAAGGCCGCCCCGGGGGAGCGGCCTTGGAGAAGATCGGTTCTGGGGACCCGCTACATGTGCACGATCACGCAGTCGTTGAGCTGCACGATGTTGAAGAGCTCGGCAGCCTTGTCTGGAGGCAGGTTCACGCATCCGTGGCTTCCGGTCCACGTGTAGGCGGTGGGGTCGTTGAAGCTCGACGACGCCTGCCAGTCGGCATCGTGCAGTCCCACGGCGCCGCCGATGAAGCTCATCCAGTAATCGACGTAGCTGATGTACTCCGGCTCGCCCGTCTCGGGGTCTTTCGCGCCGGTGAGTTGGACGTTTTGCTCCTTGTTGTTGATGAAGTAGATGCCGGTCGGGGTGTCATGGCCGGTGTTCGGATTGCCGGTGATGCAGCCCGACTCCCATACCAGCTGGTCGTTGGCATCGTAGTAGCGCACGCGCTGCTCTGTGATGTCGATATCGACGTAGGCGCCCCAGTCGCGACCGCCCATGCCGTTGTACTGGGCCGCCGTCTGCTTCGTCGGGATCTGGATCTCCCCGGTCTGCTTGTTGGCCACGGCGTCCTGGATGAGCTGCGCGAGGGTCGCCTCGTCGCTCACCCAGCCGTAGGTTCCGCCCGAGATCGCGACCTGCTTGCCGTCCGGGCGCGTGTAGGTGCGTTCGGTGCCGACGGTGTCGAGCTGCGTCGAGGCGAGGTTGCGGATCCAGTCGGTCAGGCCGGACTCGTTGAGGACCGGGTTGAGGTTCTCGTCGAAGGTGATCCACTGCGTCATGGTCGCGCCGTCAAGCGTCGCCACGTCCTTGTCGCCGAGCTTGAGCGTCACGTCGACGCCGATGATCTCGTTGGCGGCGTCGCAGGCGGCCTGGAGCTGCTCGTCGGTGGCGCCGCTGGCGAACTCCTCGTACATGCTGTCGTCGAGCGCGAGCTCTCGGTCCGCGCGCGCGATCGCCTCCTTGGCGGCGGCGATGATCGCGTCGCGGTTGATCCGCTGGCTCGAGCGCGCCTTGGCCACGGTGAACGCGCCAGCGGCCTCGTCGTAGGCGCCTGCGGCGTCGAACGTTCCGGGGCGCGTGGCGTTGACCTCGTCGATGGCGGCGCCGAGCTGGGCGGTGAAGTCCTCCTCGTCGTAGGTGACCGCGACGTCCGGTACGGTCTGGTTGGGGTCGACGGTGCCCTCGCGCTCGGCGATAAGGCCGGTCACCAGGCGATAGGGCCAAAGGAGCGGTTCGTTGCCGGACAGGACCGCCTCGGCCTCCGCCTGCGCGTCGACCGAAAACGACCCCTCCGCAGGCGTGTAGGTCCAGTCGAGACCGACGCCGGAGACGTGGAGCTGGTAGTCCTGCACGGAGCCCGCGATATGCTCGGCGGCGTCGTCGGCCGTCATGAAGGAGACGTCGATGCCCGCGATCTGCGTCCCGGGATAATACAGGTTCGAGAACGCGAACGCGCCGCCGGCGTATGCGGCGACGAGAAGGCCCGCCACGACGCCGAGTGCGATCTTCACGCCGCGATGGCGCTTGGGGCCGCCGTGTCCGCCCGCGTCGAGCTGCGAGAAATCGTAGGCGCCCGTCGCATACGGCGCCTGCTCCGCCGCGGGGACGGACTGCTCGCGATCCGCCTGCGTCGCGATGGGGGTGAACTCGGGCTCCGCCTCCGCTGCGGGGGATGTTGCGGGCGAGGGGATACCTTGAGCCTGAAGCTGCTCTGCGCGCAGGGCGGCGCCGTAGGTGCGAGGCGCCGTGCGCGCGCCCGCGCCCGCGGCCTGAGCAGCATCAAAGTAGACGGTGCTGTCGGGATCCTGGGGGTTGGAGGGCACCGCGGGGCGCCCTGCCGCATGCTGATGGGATGTCTGCCGGGACGCGCGTCCGGGCATCTGCGAGGGGTCCACGGGGGTCAGACGATCCATGCTATCTTCATTGAAAGCCATGCTTCGTTCAAATCCTTTACCTATGATAAGCTGCGGCTTGTACCGCGCGTAACGTTCGGCTGGATTATACCTGCCCGCGGGGACATATGGTTGCGCCCCGTGGGTGTTTCATCTCGAATTGAAACCATTCCCATCAAGAGCACGCATTCATACCGCACTTTGGATAAACGCGAGCACGTCTCAAGGGTGATTTTGCGGGGTCTTGCTCGGCGGCGGAGCCCCGCAACGCTGTGGAAACAGGCCTGGGCGCTGACGGCGACACAAAATGGGCAGTTTGGCACGCTCATATGACCGATAACCCTGTCAAGTGGCAAAAACGGCCCAACCCGCCTGGCCAAAGGCGGGTCGGGCCCTTCCGCT
>NZ_JAUEIQ010000014.1:0-23765 GCF_030385545.1 Collinsella ihumii
GCTCGTCAAATCCCAGAAGTTGCGGCCCGTTTCGTCGGTCAGAAGACCGGCGCGCACGCGGTCGGCTCGCATGGTACCTGAGTTGATAACATCGGCTGTCACCATGCCGCCCGTCAGGAAAGTTCGCCAGTCCCATTGCCCATCAGATGTAAGCCCAGCAGCCAACCGCTGCCCGTGACCGTTGATGTTGATAGCCCACATGTTTGATGTGGCTTTTACCGGAAGACCGGTTTCGATGTTCAGCGGAACGTTGCTCCAGATCTCGCCAAGCTCGAACGTCTCGATATGGTAGGTTCCAACGGCGTTGAACTGAGCGTTGAGCGCCGCTTGAAGCTGCTTCAGCCACGATACCGACGTGCCAGCCGCAGCGTCGTAGAGCGCGTTTTGCTGGCTGTTGTTTTTAAGCGCGTTACTGACGCTTTGCCACATGTCGGCCATCGTGTCAGCAAGCGTCCCGAACGTGACGGTTGCGTTGCCGGTGAGCAGGTCGCGTTCTATCTGAGACACGCGCCCGTGAAGGCGCACGCCGTTCTCAGAAAAGCCCTTGTCGATGATCGCTACGGCATCGCCCACGCCCACGCCTTCCCATGATCGGCCGAAGGCGTAAAGGTCGATAACAGAAGCGGTGTAGGTTACCTTAGGCTCTTTGACCTGCTCTAGATAATCTTTAGTCTCCTGCAAGAGCTGCGCCGCGTCCTCGCACTGCTCATCGATGTAGGCCGCGACGGCTGGCAGAACGCCGCCCTTGCCGTCAGGGTGCCCCCATACGGCGGTAGCTTCGTCATCCTCCACGTAGTCTTTGCCGTTGTTGATATCGCCGAAGGTAAGACGGCGACCGTAGCCGCCGTTCTCCGTCTCTACGCCCTTGCCGTAGCCATAGACGCGTGTTTTCGGGTTGTCGCTCGCGACAGATCGCGTTACGGAAACAAGGTCTTTAGTCCACGTGAACCGCTTTGCGCTGTTCTGGTTGCCGCGCTTCGCTCGAATGCCGACGCTTCGGCTCACGATGCCCGCGCCGTCGTGGACGATAGTAGTTTCAAGCTCTCCGCCCCATCTCTCGATGATGCCTGCCAGTGCTTCGCGCACGCTCTCATGGTAGAAGGTGCGCGAAGCGCTGCCGTCCTGATCGCATGCGCCGACTGCCCAGCGCGTGCCTGCGAGAACCGAGGTAAGGGCTACCGCGACGCTGCCAGAAGGCCGTTTATCGTCTACCCAATCATCCCACGTCTCGTTAATCGAGTTGATGCAGACGGCTTGCGTGTCTGGTGCGCCGCTATCGTCGTGCGCTCGGTCGATAGTGTCAACAATGTGTTCATGACACACGCCTTGAAGGTCAACCCATACTATGCGGTCGCCCTTCACAAGGTCTTCGGCGCACGTGATATGCAGCTCGTCGGTTCCGTCCAGTGCGTCAGTATGCGTAGCGGCGCTCACCGTGAGCCGTCCCAGATTGTCACCCCAGCGGCTGAAGCGCGTGAAGCCGATACGTCTAATTAAAGCCATCGTTCCACCCACTCAAAAACAGCTGTGCCGCTCGTGATGCTCAGGTGGCATCGATCGCGAATCTCGAAATAATCAGAATCAATGGTGACGGGCGCGGTCTGGTTGTTCACCGTCGCGTGCTCGGTCTCCATGTCAAGACGAATGGTGCTCGAAGACGTGAGCGCGGTGTTGATTGCCACGAACTCGCCGGTATCGACGTTCGTAATCCGCCACGTGCTTCCAGCGGCGGGCTTCGCCGTCACCTTCAGGTGCGCCGGACGGTTGCCGCCCGCGTTCACGTAGACGTTACCGGCTGAAACCTCCATGCGGCGCTTCTGGCCGTAAAAGTCAGGGTCGCCGACATGGAAAGTCACGGTGGTAGTCGGGCAATCGTCGGTGATCTCGTCAAGGTCGGTGCTGCCGCTCACGATCGCGAGCAGATAGCGCGTCGGGTCATCGGGAAGGTAGAGCGGCGCTGGTTCGTCCGTCCAGAGAGCCGCCGCGAGCTTATGCCGCATCTCCGCGACCTCGCGGCGGTCCTCCGTCCTAAGCCAAATCTCAACGGGCAGGTCGTATCCTCCGCGATAGGCGCTCTTGAAGACCTCGCCATGCCGCCCCGGCACGCTCTCGAACGTCGCGTTGACGGTCGCCATGATTGGGCGGCGCACCTTGCAGTAAACCAGCTTCGATAGGTCGGTGCCGTTGAAGATGATTCGGTCGTGCTGGTTCCTAGTACGTCTAAGTTGCAACTGGCACCCCCCTTTGCTTCAACTTGCTTGCGATACCAGCGCCGATCTGCTGGCCCGTCTCGTATGCGTCAACGCCGTCTGCGACCGTGGCGTGCACCGTCACGGCGACGTTAACGGGCTGGCTCGGCGTGGCGTCGAACCGCGAGAAGGCGCGGTTCACCGACATTTCGATAAAGCCCTGTAGCTGCTTCTCTGGTGCGATGAACTCTCCGCCCGCTTCGCCAACGCCGACGATTGAAGGCTCATCGAAGTAGCCGCCGCGCGCATACCAGCTGATGCCGAAGTTAGGAATCTTCACGATGCCCAGAATGTCAGTCCATCCCGTGACCGAGATGTGCGGCAGTTTTGGCTTCGGGATGCTGATTCGCATTCCGCCGAAGGCGCTAACGATCTTTCCGGGGATGCCGCTGATGTAGTCCCAAGCGCTCTTGATCGGGTTTTCCATGAACGATCTGACGCTGTCGAAAACGCTTCGCACCTTGTCAGACAGACCGGGGAAGCCCAGTTTCTCTCCGATTCGGTCTGCGATGCTCACGGCAACGTCTTCGGCGGCGTTCAGCTTGCTGTCGATGCTCTCCCTGATCGCGCTATAGGCTTCTTCGGTCTTGCTCCGCGCTCGGTCCCAGTCGCCGGACATCGCAGCTTGCAGGGCTTCTGCCGCTGAGCTTCCGGCCTTCATGGCCGTGTCCATGTCGCTTTTTACCGTGCTCTGAATGTTATCGAACGTCTGAGACGTGTTGCTTTTAAGCGACTCCCATTTATCGGAAATCGTATCGAGGGCGCTTTGGGCAAGATTCCCGGCGTTCGTCTTCAGTTCCTCGAATTTCTGGCTTGCGGTACTCTTGACGTTCTCCCATGCGTCAGAAGCGCCCTGCTTCAGGCTCTCCCATTTCTGCCCCAGATCGTCAACGAGACCCTGCGCGCCAGCTTTCACGGTTTCCCAAGCGGAGCTGAAGGCATCTCCGGCACCGCTGAAGAAGTCGCACACGCCCTGCCACGCCGTCTGAATGAACGAAGTGAAGTCGGACCACATCTGTTTGCCAGTCTCGGTCTGCGTGAAGAACCATGTGAGACCTGCCACGGCTGCTGCCACGGCTGCGACTCCAAGCGCGATGGGGTGCGCGGCGATAAGCCCGGTGAAGCTCGTCCACCCGCTAGAGAGAGTGCCGGTAAGCATTCCTCCAAGCTCTCCGCCCTTTGAGACGATGGTTCCGAACCCGTTCTTTATCGTTGTCAGGAATCCGGTATCACCCATGACCTGCTTGGCTCCGCCCCAAAGCTCGCCTGCGGTCTTGAATGCGCCACCCACGCCCTCTGCCGCTTCCATGGTCTTACCGATCGCGGTTGTCACTCCGCCGAATGCGACCGCGCCGAGAGCGAGGTTGTTAACGAGCGTCTGCTGCTCCGGTGACAGGTTCTTGTACCAGCCTGTGACGGTTTCGAGCGCGGGCGCAAGCGTGTTAAGCAGGCTCGTGCCGATCTCGGTGACGGCGGTCTGCACAGGCAGCGCAGCTTCTCCGAGTTCCTGCATGGCCGCGTTCATCTCGTTCTGAGCGTCACGGGATGCAAGGAGGTCTTTGTTCGTCTCTTGGTACTGCTTCCCGGCTTCGCCATACAGTCCTGTAAGAGTCTCAGTTATGAGCTGAGAGCGCTCTTGCTCGTCTCCGCATGCGGCGAGGGCCGCGTTGAAAGCGTCTTCTTTCGTCTCTCCATCTGCGACGGCCTGATTGAAGGCGGCCTGAGCCGAAGAGTGGCCGGAAAGAGCGGCGCTCCATTGCTCGGCTGAAGCGGTTGACCAGTTGATCGCATCGGCAAGACCGCCCGTGACGGTTCCCGTATGCGCGGTTTCCTGAGCTGCTTCTGCTAGGTTTTCAAGCGGCAGAGCGTCGCCGAACGTCGCGTATGCGCCCGCCGCGATGTTCGTCCACTGCGACAGTTCCTGCTCGTTCGTCGTAAGTCGCGCGAGGTTCTGCGCCGCTTCGGTCGCGGTGTCGCTCTCGCCGATGATGCGGTAGAACATCGAGTATGCAGACGATGCCTGCTCGGCGGTGCCGCCAGCGCTCACCCACGCTGTTTCGAGCTGTCCGCTCTGCTGAATGGCTTCCTCTTGGCTCGATGCTAGCCCGGTAAGCGCGCCAGCCGCTCCGATGATTCCGCCAGACAGCGCCGTTCCAGCGCTCGAAATCTTAGACCCTGCGCTTGAAAGCTTGTCGGCGTTGTCCTCGATCGTCTGGCCCAGCTTGCCAAGCGCCGTCTTCGAGCCTTCGGCTTGTCTCTCCGTTTCCGCAAGCTCGGTGCCGTAGCTGTCAAGCTGGCGCTCGCACTGCATGATCGCGCGCTTCAGGCTGTCGTACTGCCGTTCTTCCTGAGCTGTGAGCTGCGCGCCGCTCTGCTTCTTGCTCTCTAGCTGAGCGAGCGCTTGCTTGTAAGCGTCAAGCTTCTGCTCCGTCTCGCCGTATGCCGAGTTGAGAGCCTTTACCTTCTGCTCTAGCAGCTCGGTGTTGCCGGGGTCGAACTTCAACGCCTTGTTGATATCGCGCAAGTCGCTTTGGGTGTCGCGCGATGCCTGCTGAACCTTCTTCAGGGCGCTTTGCAGCTCGGTAGTATCGCCACCGAACTTGATAACAAGCCCCTTGTAAGTGACCGCCACGTAATCACCCCTCTTCGGTTGTCAAGGTCCATGAGTGCTTGAAGCAGCGCGCCCGCCCTCGCGGGTGCGCTGCCGTCAAGAACTCACTTCATGTCATGACCAGAACGCGGCTTCGGCCTTGCGCGCCTTCTCGTCCTCGTCGTAGTGCGCCGCTGCGTCGGCGTAGAACGCGTTGAGTTCCAGAAGGTCTTGCACCTGCCGGTAGCTCATCATGTGAAGGTCTGAGAGCGTCAGCCCGCATTGCTGGCAGTTGTAGATGTATCGCGCGTCGCACGCGTCGCTAAGCTCACTTGGCAGCGGCGGCGCTTTCCTCTTCGGCGGTCGCGGCTTCCACGTTCTCTTTCGCCGAAGGAAAAAAGTTGTCCTCGACAATTCGCATCACGTCGGAAGCCCAACCGTCCTTGCGCTCCAAGTTGTACGCGTCCGATGGGAAGGAAGAAACCCACTCATCGAATCCGGTATCGAACTTAGGGTTTGCCGTCTTGATGCACGCGTAGAAGATTTCTAACATCGGGACAATAGCGGGCACGTCGCTAGTCATGAGAGAACCGGCAATCTTAGAGACCGCGTCCGCAATGTCCTTCGGTCGCTTCCTTCCTCCATCGACAACCTCATTGAAGCATCGAGAATAGGCAATCGGTGTGAATGCGTTGAATGTCGCTTCGTAGCTCTTTTCGCCAACCTTGATAAGCATTCGCTACCTCCTATGCGGTCTACTCGGTCTTGTGCGCAAGCTCGATATCGACCGCATCAAAGAAGGTGGCGTAATCGGCAAGGCCGGTGAAGCTGTCGTATCCGCTCGTGCGAATGTCGGTGCTCGGGATGGTTACTGGCCGCCATGTGAACGGGTAATCGAGCTGCGTAATCTCCGGCGTGTCCTGAATGGTGTTAAGCTCCTGCGTCGGCTTCGAGAGCTGGCACATGAGAAGACAGCGGCGGCGACCGAGGACGTGCCCCGGCTGCTCGCACATGAAGGCGAACTTCTTAGGCGTGCGGTCTGCGCTCAGGATGGTTCGCCCGTCCTGAGCAATCTCGTAGCCCACGAGATCTGCGATGAGCTGGCGAAGCTCTACCGTTCCCTCGGTGTCGTAGAAGCTCATGGTTCCGCTTCCGCCGTTGTCCTGCTGCTTGTCAAGCCACGGTTCGTTGTCCGCGTAGCTCGTTGCCGTCTCAACGGACGGCTCCATGCTGATAGCCACGGTTCCAGCTACGTGCACGGGGTCTTCGTAGGTAAGCGCGTCTTCGTCCGTGCAGATCGCGAAATGCGAGTTCTTCACGCCGAAGAATCCGTTTCGTGCCATTTGATGTCTCCTAACTCTCGGCGACGTTCACGGTGAACGCCGCTTCGGTAAGCTCTTCTGAATCAATCTCGGTGATGCCCAGCGTATAAGGGCACTCGGCGGCTTCGAGCGCATCGCGTATGCGCTTCTCGGTCGCGTAGTCTCTGTGTCGTGTGTAGAGCGCGATATCGTAAGGCATCCACGACAGGTAGGGGTTGTTGTCCGCGTATGCCGCTTCGTTGTATCCGGCGACAAGACACACGAACGGCGGTGCCGGTTCCTCTCCGTCAGCGAACTTCTGGTTCGCCCATGGGATACCCAGAGAATCGAGCACGGCGCAAAGCTCCTTTAGCTCGATCATCGCCCGTCGCCTCCCATATCCGCGAACTCGCGCGCCACTTGGTCTGCCACTTCGGCGATAACGCCGTCACCGGGAACGTTGCCGTAATACTTTCCGGTTTGGTTCTTTATGGCATGTCCGTTTTCCAGAAGATGCGTGAGCTGGTAAACGCGGTTGTGCACCGTGCATTCGGTGCCCGTCTCGTCGGTCTTAACGTCTGCCTTCCAGCCCTTCTTGTAAGCGCCGGTTCGAACCTTGCTTCTCTGCTTCAGTAGCTTAACTGCGCGCTTCCCGGCTTCGCCCGCGTTCTCCGCGAGCGCGGAAACGTTATCGTCCACGCACTCTTTCATGCAGCTTCTGACGAATCGCTCTATGCTCTGGTCAGCCACGGTCGCCCACCACCTCTGCGAGCGTCAGGCGCACGAAGTCGGGGCTTGACCTGTCAATGCGCGCGACCGTGAGCCGTGCGCCGTCGAACTCGACTAGCCGCTCGCCGTTGTATGCGCTCTTGCGAATCTGCAACACGGCTTCAGGATGTATGCCAGCGGCAGCGGCGGCGTAGTATGCCGCGTCGCCCATTGAGAAGACGTTGCAGAACACTGTGCGCTTGGTTTCCTCCGTCTTCTGCACGCCGTATTCGTCCTTCTTGACGATCTTTGCGATGAGCTGGCACGTGCCAGCCCACATGCTCATGACGCGCCCCCGAACTCTGAGCTTCCGCGCATCATGGTTAGCAGATCGTCGAAGCTCTGAGTAAGGCGGTCGGCATCGGGGTTGTCCATGCCGAAGTTCGCCTTGCAGTAGACCTTCACTGCGAGCCGAACCGTACCGTTCGAATCGTCGGCGGCTACGTCAGCGGCAACGCCGCCCGCGCGCATCGCGGCGCGGGCGGCTTCGATGAGGTCTTCGATCTCAGCGTCAAAGTCGGTGCAGTCGGCGGGAATCCTCAGCGCTTCGCGGCACGCGTCAAGCAGCTTCGGCTTCTCTGCCATGCGGGACCTCCTAAGCCTTGACGCCGATGGTGAGCTGAACGAAGCCCTCCGGGACGGCAAGGCCGCCGTCATAGAGCATGTAACCGTCAATGGCCGTGTTCCAGCTGCCGTCGGTGAGCTTGACGGCTTCGACGGTCGGGCCATCGAACAGGTTGCCGCGGAACAGATCGGGGTAACCGATCATGATAACGCCATCGGCCAGCCCCTCTTCGCGCTTGACGATGCTTCCGAAGATTCGGCCCTCAACGGTCGGGTCTTCGTCCTTCTCGTTGACGAAGTAGGCGCGCTTGTTCGCGTCCTCGACGGCGGCAATCTGGTTCCAGATGGTCTGCTGGTTGGCGTAGACGCGAGCGCCCTTGGGCGTGGGGTTGCCAAAGGTCTTCAGAAGGCCGAAAGACTTCAGGAAGTCTGCCTTTGCGAGCGTGCCAGCGGTCGCGCAGTTAATCTTGTTTCCGGTAGCCATGCCAAGCGAGCTGTCAACGAGTCGCGCGAGAACGACTCCGTTTGCGGCAACGCCGCAACGGGCGCTGACCTCGCGTGTGATGTAGTTGCGGAAGCTGTCGATGCTCTGAATCATCATCTTTCGGGACAGCGTGACGCGCTTCTTGATCTCGTCGCCCGTGAGGGTGATGCGGTCGAAGGTGTTCTGCTCCTCGTCGGTGGGCGCTACGCCCTCACTGGTCTTCGCAGCATCGCCCTTGGTGATGCTCTTATGACGGATAAGCTCGTACTGGTTGCGCATCGTGTCGCGGGTTACGTCGCTGAAAATGGCGGTGCTGTTGTCGATAAGGGCGATGATCTCGTTCTTCAGCTCGACGGGCACTACCTCGTCGGTGTTCGCCGTGGTGACGGTGTAGGCGGTCCGCTGCTCAAGATGCGCGAGCGCGGAGCGCTCGGCATCCGTAAGATCGTTGCCCTCGGTCAGGCGAACGCCCATCTGAGACGCAAGGCGCTTCAGGAAGCCGCGCGTCTCGGCGGCGCGGTAGTCGGTAACGTCGCGCACGTCGGCGACGCTTCCACGCGCGGTCGCGGAGCTTCCCAGCGGCACGGCATCGACCTGCCGTGCGGCACCGCTCGCAATGGCGGAGCGGGCGGCTGCGACGGCGGCGGCGCGCGTCTCGCGGTTCTTCTCGGCGGCTGCGTTGCGCTTCTCGATCTCGGCGGTAAGCTGGCTCATGCGCTCTGCGTCCTGCTCGGTAGGCTCCTGCGCGGTGCCGTCCTCTGCGGGCGCGTCGTACTTCTCGACAAGCGCCTTCAGCTCGTCCACAAGCTCCTGCGTGGTCTTGTTCTCGTCTCCCATTTTCTAAACCTTTCTGCTATTGGCGATTGCCAGCGTTGCGCGGGCTTTTGCCAGCGCGTACTTACGGCGCGCAAGCTCCTTGCGCGACTGCTCAATCGCTCCGTTGAGCAGGTTTCTTGCTGATATCTCGGTGTTCGGGTCAGCGGGAAGGCTAACGGCTGAAACGTCGTAAACCTTCTTGACCCTCGTAATGGTCGTTGTGTGCGTCTCGCGGTCGTACTCGTCTGCGGCTACCGTGAAAGCCCATGACATGCAGGTGACAAGCTCTGCCTGTATCTCTTCGTAGGCATCGCGCGCCGCCTGACTTCTCGAAAGGTCGGCGGCGATGAAAAGCCCGTGTTCGTCAGGCTCCACGATGAGTGTTCCGTTGCTCATGCGCGCGAGAACCTTCCCCGCATGGTCAAACTGCATAATCACGTCTGACATGTCGGCTTCGCGCAGAGCGTCGGGGCTGATAATCTCGGTGTACTTAGTGCCGTTAAAGTCCTCATAGAGCACGTAGGGATCGTTGAATGTGGTTGCGTACCCCTCTACGTAGTAATCCGTGTCGAATCTCTTCTTTGCCCCGCCGTCAATTGTTCTCACGCTGAGCGGAACGGACAGGTTTCTGTACTGCCGCTCACTTGGTTTCGCTGGCATCGTCTACCTCCTTTGTATCTCCGTAGCCACTGCTCACGTCGATTGCGGCTATGTTCGCGTTCGTCTGCGCCGCCTGCGCGGCCTGTTCCGCCGTGTGCTCGCTGATGAGCGCAAGGTCGATGTACTCGCCGCGTATGACGTGGCGCTCTCCGCCGTCGTAGTGAGCGGATTGGAACACGTCAGCAACCTGATTGCCGCACCAGATGCCACGGTCGAAGAGCGCGACGGCGACGTTAAGCTTCGTCGTGTTGCTGGCGAACTCTAGGCGGTTCGCGCTGAACATGACCGAATTCCCGTGCGCAATCTCGTTTGCCGTGTACGTCATGGACGTGACCACGAAGCCCAGCTGAACGGCGAACGGCTCGATTCTTCCTTCATAGAAGCTGTTGAAGGTATCTTCGTCTGCCTTGTTCATCACTATGTCTTCGTTAGAGCCGAAGAATCTATAAGCGCTTTTCTCTATCCGCTCCATCTGCTCTGCATCGACCGTGTAGCTCTGCGGCGTTACCTGCTCAACGTCGGAAAAAATCTTGTCGTAAACAGCGATGCCGCCTGCATTGTCAGCAGAGAGCTGAGCATTGAACTCCTTGCGCGCCTTGTCTCTGTCTTCCTCGTTTCGGTTCTGGCTGAGCTTGCCGATAAAACGAATCGCTGCGCCTTGCTTGATAGCCGCTTGCTCAGCTTCGTTCTGAGCGTGCATAAGCTCTAGCGTCGGCTGAAGTACATTCGTCCCATCGCCGAAAAGATCGCTGCGGTACTGGTGCCGCGTCATAACGCCAACGCGCGACCACTCAACAAGCGTTTCATCGCCAGTTGGGAACGTGAGCATGAGCCATAGCGCGCCGTCAACGTCATAGGCGGTGCATTGCCCCGGAAGTATCGGGTAATACCCGGTGATGGTAGAGCCATCGTCTGACAGCATGGGAACGATGAGCGCCGTGTCGTTCACCTGAAGCATCGTCCAAACGCGCTTGATGAACTGAGGGGTTGTCATCCACGGGTTAGGCTGATGCGCGAGCGCTCGGGCTGCTATCGGCTGAGCGGAGCCGGAAACCTCCGGCTTCAGCTTGCTTGCGTGGTCTGCGCCGCTCTCGATGATGCTGCGCGTAAGCTCCGCTTCGTAAAGCCCGCCCTGCCATGTCGTAAAGCTCGGCGCATAGGCCGTGAACGTGCTGAAGTAACCGTTTACGGCTTGCATCTGCGGACGGTGGAACACCGCATCGAAGAGCGAGCGCACGAACGGTTGTGATCTGCTCAACTCTAACCTCCTATCATCGCGCGGTAATCGTCCGCAATGTTCTTCATCGCAATGAACGCGTCGCACTCAGCCGCCCACGCGTCTATGCGGTTGCGCGGGTCTTGGTTCTTCTTGTCCGGCTGAATGTTTCCGTTAACATCAGTTCGAATGGCAACGTTTGAGCGGCACCATTCGGCAATCGGGTTGCCGTTGTCCACGATGCGCCCTTCCTTGTAGAGCGCTCGAAGCTCCTTCATCGGCATAGACAGCGTTTGCGCGCCCTGAATGACCTTTTGCAGGTTGTCCGCGCCGAAATAGTCTTCGTATGCTTCGACGGTCGGAACGTCGCGCATGTGCCACGGGTCATAGCCGCACGCGACGGCATAGATTCCGTACTTGTCCTGAACCTCGGCCACCCAATCTAGAACGTCGCGCTTGTCCATGATGGGCGTTTCGCACGTTCGCATAAGCCCGCGCGCAATCCACGCGTCGTAAGGCACGCCGTCGCGCCCTCCGCGCCGCCCCTCGCGCTCCGCTTGCTCCAAAGCGCGAAGCGGAATCCACGCCATATGAAGCGCGTAGATGTTCGGGTCGTTCGGTCGCTGCATCAGAAGGCACGCTGCGGTAAGGTCGGTCGTGTCCGCCGCGTCAACTCCGAGAACGGCATACGTAAACGTCCCGTCGCCGGGGTCGAACATCGCTTCGTTGTGTATCTCAGCCCACGTCAACCAAGCCTGAGACTGGTTTTCAATGAGGTTGAAGTCTTTAACAAGCAGCGTGGGAAGGTATGTCGCATCGTCCTTCGCTTTCGAAACGTTCTGGCGAAGCGCCGAAAGCGATTTGATGGTTCCAAGACCGGGATTCGCCTTGACCCAAGCGGCTTCGTCTTCCCATTCCTCGCGTTCGTCCAGCTCGAATACGAACGCGATGAAGCGCTCTGCCTTCTCGCCGGTCGCCTTACCGTCAAGCCATTTGGTCGCGTACTCGTATTGGGCATCGAAGATGCTGTTTCGCACGAAACCGTTAGTCGTGATCTCCAACACGAGCGGTTGGCGGCGCGCAGATGTTCCCTGCATCGTCAGGTCGTACAAATCGCGGTTCTTCATCGCTGCCAGCTCGTCAACGATAGCGCCGGAAATGTCCAGACCGTCTAGGTGGTTCGTGTTGGCGCTCAGTGCCTTGATGGTGCCCATGTTCAGATCGCAGTAAAGGTCTGCAACGCGCTTGCGGATGTGTTTTGCGAGCGCGGGGCTGGTCTGCACCATGCGCCACGCGTTGTTGAATCCCTTTGCCGCCTGATCGTGGGCGGTGGCGACGTTGTATACCTCCGGCGCGCCCTCATCGTCGTTAACGAGCAAGTCAAGCTCTATCGCAGACGCAAGCGCCGTCTTGCCGTTCTTGCGCCCCATAATCCAGAGCACTTCGCGGTACTGCCGCACGCCTTCTGCGTCAACGAAGCCGAAGACAACCGACAGAATGGCGCGTTGGAAAAGCTCTAGCTTGAAATCGTGCCCCAAGCGCCCGGACGGTAGGCGGCAGAAGCTTTCGATGAACCGAACGTGCTTCTGCGCGAACTCTTCGCGGTAGTGGTACGGATAGAGCGGGTCGGTGTTGTCCATGTCGCGCAGGACGTGGGCGGCAACCTGCTTCATCTTCTCGCACGCTATGATTTCGCCGCTCAGTATGCCGCCGAAGTATTCGCGTATCGCGCGCTCGCACGAGCCGCCCTTAGACTTCGCCCTAGTACCGCGTTTCATTGATGAATTCAATGAGCGCGTCGGCAGCGGCGGTGCCGTTCGGCATCATGTCGGTAAGCTGCTTCACGCCGCGCGAGAACGTGGTGAACAGCTTGTTGTAAGCACTGAATCCGGGGTGCTCGCGCAGCCCGGTTTGCCCGCCGCCGTTGTCGTACTCGGTAAAGATATTCTCGTAGAGCAGATCGGCGCGCGCATCGTCAAGCTTGACCTTCAGAAACGCGAGATTTGCGAGCAGCGGCATGACGGCTTTGCGCTTCTCGTCAGGGATTGCGCCCTTGGTGATCTCGCGCAGCTTCTTCAGCTCGCTATCTACACGCTTCTGCTTCGAAGCTGGCCGATTCGGCGGGCTATTTCCAGCAACTCTTGGCGAAACTTTCGAAGTATTGACCACTTTTGCCGCCATCGCAAGACCACCCCCTTTTCAAAATCCGGCGCGCACATGAAATTACCTCCCGGCGTTGGTCCCCACGGCCATTTTCGATTTTTCGAGACCGGGGGGATTGTCTGACGGGTTTACCTGCGGTTTCTAGTCCGCGTTCCTGTGCTTACCCTGCGTGTGTCGTGTTTGTGCATCAATCGCCAAGCGCTATCAAATTGCCGTCGCTATCGAAGGCCAGTCCCTTCCTTGTCGCGCCTTGCCTTATCCATCCATGAACCTTCTTATGGCATCGGTCGCATAGACTGACTAGGTTGCTCGGGTCGGTCGCAATGCTTGGGTCGCTGATGTTCGCTGGCGTTAGCTCGATGATGTGATGCACCATGACGGCGGGCGTGATCTCTCCTTGCTGCAAGCAGTGCTGGCATAGGTGAGCGTCACGCGTCAGCGCCGCGTCTCTTGCGCGTTCCCAGTCGGCGGACGAGTAGAAGGCGCGCGAGAAGTCCTTGGCCATGGCGCACCCCCTGAGATGTGGCGGAGCGTGTAGGATTCGAACCTACGGGCGCTGGCGCGCCGCACGGTTAGCAACCGTGTGCAATAAGCCCCTCTGCCAACGCTCCAAACAAAAAGGCCACGAGCGCAATTGCCCGTGGCCTTACTACCTAATCCACCATACCGAACTTTAGCATAAGTAGGGAACTGAAGGGAACACTCATTTTTCAGGCGCTCTTTATGTGCGCCCATCCTACGCGGTCGATGAACTCAAAACCAACTTCGCAGAGCTTGCGGCACCACTTCTGCGAACACTGCATGATTTCCGCTATCTCGCCCCATGTCTCGGCTTGGCAGTAGTACATGCATATTGCGTCGGCGTAGTGCGTACCCTTCAGCTTCGCCAGACCACCGCGACCGTTCGCGCCGTATAGAATTCCGCACGCTTCGTCTAGTGCTTCCTCGGCATCGGCAATGCGCTGCCTAAGCTTGCTCTCAAAGTCGATGCGCTGCGATACGGATTCCATCGGGTCGCTAAAGTCTCCGCTCCCGCCGCCAGCCTGATAGCTCTGCGCCTTGGCTCCTTCGCGTGCCTTCATGCGTTCGAGCATTTCCCGCGCCTTGTCAGTCTTCACCACCTCGGCGCGGATTCCCTCGAAATACTCCTTGGCTTTCAATGTTGCCCACCTACTTAACGCCCGTGCTGCCGAAGCCGCCCGCTCCGCGCTCGGTGTCGCTCAGCTCATCGACCGGTACGAGATCGCACGGAACGTAAGGCATAACGACAAGCTGACAGACGCGCGTTCCCGCTTCGAGCGTCACCGTCTCATAACTCTGATTGATGAGCGCCGCGCACACCTCGCCGCGATAGCCGCTGTCGATAACGCCAACGCTGTTCGAAAGTGTGATGCCACGCTTTGACGCAAGGCCGCTGCGCGGAAACACAAGCCCGACGCATCCGCTCGGAATCTCGACGGCAAGGCCGCAACCGACAACGCACTTCTGCATCGGTTCGAGCGTGACAGTCTCGGTAATGCGAAGGTCAAGCCCAGCATCGCCCTCATGCGCATAGCGCGGCATCTCGATTCCCTCATTGACCTTCTTAGCGCGAAGCTTCCTGCCAATCATTAGCGCACCCCCAGAACATGACGCGTTACGCGAACGCTTCCGGCCTTAACCCATTTGCCGCCGTAGTTTTGCCCGGCAGGTCGGATAACGACCTTGTTTCGGTGGCTCATGGCGACAACCTGATATTCGCTGCCCTCATGCTCTACCGTGTCGTTTAGGAAAACGAGCTTACCCGCCGAATCGACCGGGAACGAAGCGGCGCTGGCGTATGCCGCGACCTCCGGCACTAACACGACATAAACGGGCTGCTTGATCTCTGCGCCCTTCTTCTTGATTCCGAACATCCTTCTTCCTCCTAAAACGGTACGTCATCGTCGTAAAGGTCGGGCGCTGCCGGTTGCACTGGCGCAACAGGCGACGGGTCGCCGGTAGCCATCGCAAGACCGGGTGCGGCTGCGTTCGCTGGTGCTGGCGATTGAGCATCGCGCTTGTACTGCATCAGCTCCACGTCATCAACGCGCACCTCCCAGCGCTTGATGCTCTGGCCGTCCTTCTGGTAGCTGCGCGTGTGGATGCGTCCGAGAAGCGAAATCTTCGTGCCCTTGCGAAGCCACGGCGCGAGCGCTTCGGCGCGCTTGCCGAACATGACGCAATCAGGCCAGTTGGTATATTCGCCCCACGTTCCGTCTCCGTTCGGCGTGCGCTCGTTTACCGCGAGCGAGAACGAAACGACGGGATTTCCGCCCTTCGTATAGCGCAGCTCGGCATCTGCTCCGAGATTGCCCGAAAGCGTGATCTTGTTTAAGCTCACTTCGCACCTCCGAACAGTTCGACAAGCGCGGCGCGCTGGTTCGCTCCAAGCCCCTTGATGCGCCGAGATTCGGCGATGTGCAGGCGCTTCATGGTCTGCTGAGTGCGGGCGAACCCGTACTCAGGTGCCGCCTTCAGAAGCGTGAAAACCTTCATCCGCGAAACGGTCTCGTCTTCGAGCGCCATATTGAGCACGTCAACGACACTGTAAGAGCCATCGGCGACACCCTTCAAGATTGCAGCCCTGCGCTGGCGTGCGGCCTTGGCCCTTTCGAGGTATTCGCGGCGCTGCTCAGTTGTCAGATTCGGAATCATCTTCATAGCCTTCCTTCTCGTAGGTAATGTACTCGTATCCATGCGTCAGCTTGACGGGCGGCGTATAGCCCTTCAGCGCTTCGTCAACGCTCTGCGTCATGAGATCGCGTTTGAGCCGCGCCCAGTCATCGTCGTTTAGCTCGATGGTCTTCATCGCACCTCACTTCTTCGTGATGCGGTAGGTGCCGGAAACCTTCAAGCCTTTAAGCGTTCTCAAAACGTGTTCGGCATGCTCCCGTCCGAATACCTTTATCGACTGTTCGGGAATGTTGATCTCATACACCGTGCTTGATTCGACCTTCTCGCGCTCCCACTTCGTCTTTAACGCAGCTTCGGTGCGCTTCATGGCTTCCTGCATGTCCCTGCTCAGATCGGGCCGCCTAGGCTCCATCGGTCCACCTCCGTTCACGATTGCCTGATAATTACTTCTTATCCGGCACAGGCTGTCTAAACCCGAACCGAAAGCGGCGGTCTATCTCGCGTTTCGTCCTCGGTCGCCGCGATGCCCGAAAACGGCGTTTTGGTTCACCTTTGGCACACCTCCTAACCCGCCGCACGGCGCTTCGCTTCACTGAAGAGCTGAGCCGCCGCCGCGTCTCGTCCGGGCATCAGGTGGCCGTAGATTCGAAGCGTCGTTGCTTCGTCCGCGTGCCCCATGCGCTCCGATAGCGTCTTCAGGTCGCAGCCGTTGGCGATAAGCCACGAAGCGTGCGTGTGACGCAAGCTGTGAAACGTGATCTCTCGCGGCAGTCCGCATGCGTCGCGTATGCGGCTGAAAGCCCGTGAAATCGTCGTTGGGCGCATATATGAGCCGTCTAGCGTCACCAGTGGGCAATCTGCGCCCAAACGCCCCAGAACGGCGCTCTGAAGCTTCGTGAAGGCATCAATGACCGCGATATCGTCTTGCGTAAGCGCGATGTTGCGGCACTTGCGGCCTTTGGTGACGTTGCGGCGATAAGGCTTCTTGCCCTTGCCCTCAATGACGTTGCCGCCGACGTGGACGTAAGACAGGGCTCGCTTAACGTCGATGCGCTGCACCGCGCAGACCTCGCCAACGCGCATGCCGGTAACGAGCGACAGCCACGAAGCGAAGGCGTAGACGGCGGCGCGGTAATCGGCCTTCGTCTTGATCTCCTTGCTAAGCGCGCCCTCTAGCTTCTCGTTGAAGCCCTCGAAGTCCCATTCGGTGAGCGCCGAAGCTTCGTGTCGTTCCGGCGATGGTTTGGCGACGTACACCAGCGGGTTAGCGTCGCAAATGCCAGCGTCTACGAAGTGGTTATAAGCGCCGCGCAAGAAGTTGTGGACGTTGATAACGCTATTGCGACAAAGCCCTTGCCCTCCTTCGTCCTTTGCCATGAGCAAGCGTTGCTCAAATCGGTTGAAGTCCATAACGCCAAGATCGCGTGCGTTTGCGGTCTTCAGGTAACGTGCGACGTAGCGGCAGAACAGCCGATAGCTCTTAATGCTGTTCGGGCTTGCGCCGTTGCGCTCGCGCAGTTGCACGTAGTCTTCGAGCAAATCGGTCAAGCGGGCGCTTCTAACCGTTCCGTCAGCCGTCACGTAAGCCGCCCACGTCTCAGCGAGGGCTTGCGCTTCCTCTTCGGTTGCCGCATTCGGAAACCGCTTGTAAGGGCGAATCGCCTTGCCGTCGATGCTGCGACCAAGGTACAACCGGCACTCGAAAACGCCATCTGCACCGCGCTTGACCTTAACGCCCATCATGACCACTCGCAGTTTTCACGAATCCGCGAAGGGCAGTTATCGTCGTGGCAGTCCGCGCAATCCAACGGCTCTTTCCTGATGTTGAACTCAACGATTCGGTACTTCAGAGAAAATCGGATGAGCAGCAGCAGGGCATGAGCAAGCGAGTTGGTAAATTGACCGTCCCAGAACGGGCAAAGTCCGCTCATCGCGCCGCGAACCTCGTACTTGCCGCCCATGCTACTTGCCAACCTTCATGAACGCGCGCATAACGCAGGTGAGCGCGAACACGACGAACACGGCAAAGGCGATAAGCCCGAAACCAGCGCCGAAGAACACGCCAACCGCGATGCTCACAACGAGCGCCAGAACGGCAAAAAGGACGATTGCGGCGCACCCGAAAGCGCCCTGCTCGATCTCTCTATCTTCTTTCAGCATGTGAAACCTCCTAAAACGTGAGCGCTATAAGCGCGAGAAACACTAGGAACAGCGCGATTGCCAAAAGCGCTTGATAAGCCCAGTAACAGACGCACCAGAACGCGGCTACGGTCGCGGCGGTGGCAATGGCGCAAAGTACGATCTGGTAGCGCTTCACTTCTTGCCTTCCGTCTCGGAAATCAGGTAGTCGATGCACTGCTTGCACTTCTGCAAGTCCTGAACGCCGTTCTTGCGCCGCCAGCGCCAAAGGTATTTGAATGCGCAGCCCCACCAGTAGGCCGATTGGGCGGGCAAGGCGTACTGGTCGCCGCTCATCATCGAGCGCATAGCGTCCATGCACTCAATCTGGCCGTCTCCCGCGTAATGGTCGGGATGCTCGACGGCATCACCGCGCGAAAGCTCGCCAAGGCTCTTCGCGTGCTTCGTCTCAATCATCGGTAGGTAACTCCAATCATCCACTCGCAAACCCACTTGTGAAACGCTCTGAGAAATGGCTTAACGTTCGTGTCATCAGCCCAGCCCGCAATGCCTATGAATCCGTCTTCGTTGAACGAGATAGCCTCACGGCCTGAGAAATAGAAGCCGCTAACTCTCAGAAACGCGCTTCTGATTCCTCTACCGCCATCGGCAAGGTTGATTTGCGGCTGGTACTTCTTGCGATAGCACGGGTGCATTTCCATGTGCTCGCCGTTGCGCTCATGCTGCGCATACTCGATTGCAAGGAATCCTTCGAGCGCTCGAATGTCGTTCGTCGTGATCTGCTCATAGGAAAGCTTGCTTGCGAACAGCTCGCGCGCGCCGTCTCGTGTCGTTGGCGCAATCATGCCGTCACCCCCATTTCGTGCCATTGTTGAAAACTCTGTTGAAAACCTGTGGAAAGTCGTTTTTCTGGCGCTCGAATGAGCCGCACAAAACAAGACCGCAAAGAGAAGAAGCAAGAGAAGAAACCTTGCTTGTAGAGTTGACTAACAAGCAAGTACGGTGGGTTTTGGTTTTGGTTCAAGGAACCAAAACCCACCTTGTCTTGTTTTGTATTGTTTTGTTTTATGGTTAGGCGAACATTTGCGAGTGGGTTTAGCCAACCTAAAACCAGCGGTTTTGCATTGGGTTTGCAAGTCATGTCTTTACACCTCCTGACCTGCTGAATCGTTGTTCTTTGGGTTCTTGCGCGGTCTTCCGCCCTTGCGACCGTTTGCGCGTTGGCGACCGAAATAGAGCGCGTTTTTGAGCATCCGAAAGTTCGTCAAGAAGCCGTCAGGATCGCGTTCGAGCAGCCCTATATCCAACAGCTCTTCGACAAAGGATTTGCAATCTTCAATCGCCATGTACTCATCGAACGCGCCAGACTGTCCGAAGCCCAGAACGCCCGCGAGAATAAGCGCGTCTTCCTCCGTCTCGAAAGCGATACGGTGCCCCTTGGTAGCCGCCAGATATTCGCAGAGCCGCCACCAGCGCCCGTAGCCGTCATAGCCCCGGCGATGAATGAGCCGTTGGCACTTCACATCTTGCGATGCGTTGGAATCGTGCGAGAAGAAGGCCATAGGCTCTTGTGCAGCGGTCGTTTCCTCCCGTGTAGGCATGTAGTCACCTCCTAACCGTCTTCCTCGCCGCACATCGCGTCTGGCGCGCCCTGCTGGTGCCATCCGTCCCATACGCAGTGCCCGACTTCGCGGCAGTTCGTCCAAACCTCGTGACCTCGGAACAGGCAGCACGTCTTGCCGCGCCATCGCTTCGCGTCGAAGCCGCATGATTCCGGGTCTGGCATGGGCGGTTCTCCGAAGTCGAGCGGCAAGGTTTCCTGTGCGCTATTCCTCTTCATCGCTTGAAATGTCGTAGGCAATCGAGCTGCCAACGTAGGTGAGCAGCTTTTGCATGTGCTTAACGGCGCTAGGCTCAGGCTTTGCGTCCTCTTCAAGCAGGGTGTCAACCCATGCGAGGGTGCCGCGAATGATCGCGAGCGTTGAGGGCATGTCGATATCGAGCGCTTCGCCGGTCTTCTGGTTAAGAAGCGTCATGCTCCCGTTCAGCGCGAACGTCGCTGCGCCGACCTTGGCGATGGTGCCCGTGATTTCCTTACGCTTCATCTTTCTTCTCCTTGTCGAACATGGACGTTCTAAGCTCGATGCGCATTTCCGGATGCCGCTCTAGCAGCCATCGCGCGAGCAAAGAGCTGTCGCTGTTGTTGATTCCGTAGGTGTGTTCGTTGCCCTGATCGTCCACGAAGGGCACTCCAACGAGCTTCACGGTGCCCTCGTAACGCTGCTTCTCGATGAGGTACTTAGTGGAGACGCGAAGCCCGCGCGCGTCGATTGCGAGCGCCGTAAGCTCTATCTCGCGAAGCGCCTTCGGGTTCTTCTCGCACCACTCCTTGAACAGATAGCGCCTGTCGGCGACCTTTAGCGGCATCGAGTAGACGCGCTGGCGCTCTTCGCGCATGACGGCTTCGAGCGGTTGCGCGTAGTTATCGGTGTCCATGCGGGCACCTCGCTTCGCGGCTCATGACGCGGCGCAAGGCCGCTTCCGCTTCTTCCTTGGTCGCCGAGTGCGGAACTGGTAGAAATACGCGCCTGTAGAGCGCGACAACCCCGCTGTTCTCCGGCGTGTAATTCGTTTCCTCGATGTGAGCCATCCAGAAGCCGCATTCGTCGCGATAGACGTATGCCCTCATGACCAGATCACGCGCCACAAGACGCGCCCAACCACGACGTAAAGCGGGATGAGAAGCCACCAGCCCACGCTTTCGCATAGCCAGAGAAGCGCGTTGCATGCAAGCGCCGGGATGATTCCCGACATGGTGAGAGCCGCGAGCGCATACAACCCCCAGCGCTTCCAGCGCGGCATGCGCGCTATACTGTCTTCTGTCAATTGCGGCCTGCAATTTGACGCGCCCGTTCGAAGTTGCCGCTTCGGGCGGGCATCTTTCTTCGCAGCCATTCGCGCGTTTTCGCAACGGCGCATCTGCACCACTGGCGCTGCGCAGCGCTTAGGCCGCACGGTTTGGGCATTCGTAATACCACCTCCAAAACCAACGGTTTTCTTATCGGTTTTCACGTTTCGAAACCTCCGCTTTAGTTGCTCGAAAGAGCGACGATGCCCAAAAGCTCATCGGCGGTACACTCATAGAGCTTGCAAAGCTCTATGAGCATGGGCGCTGTCGGCGAAGTCTTGCCCGTCTCCCAATTGCTAAGCGTCGTGATAGAAACGCCAAGAAGGGTCGCGGCCTTCTGAGCCGTAAGACCTTTCCGCTCGCGCGCTGCCTTATAGTTCTCGCTCATTGTTCACCTCCAATCATCCGAAAGAGAGATGAAATAAACCATACGGCTTATTTCGGGGCAAGCAAAAGAGTAAGCCGTATGGTCTAGCGTGTCAACAATAATTTGTATACAATTAGCCGAGACGGTTACGTTTGATAGGGGTTGCTATGGATAGCACCGAAACAAAAAAGCTCATTGGCGCTCGAATTGCCATCGCACGCAAGGCTAATGGCTTCAACCAAGATCAGCTCGCAGAAGAGGTCGGCGTTCATAAGCAGACGATTTCTAGATGGGAAAGCGGGAAGCGCGCGCCCAACGGCGAAGAAGTAAGGCTAATTGTCGAAACCCTGAATTGCTCTGCTGACTTCATCCTTGGCTTGACGGATACGCTAAAGATTGGTGGCGGAAATGACTAGAAAAGAGAGGTTACAAGCGATTGACCCAAAGAAGGTAATCGTTTTTGATACCGAGACAACCGGCTTGAACATCGGCGGTTCTCGTCGCGATGAAATACTGTCCCTTGCTGTCATGAATCTTGACGGTGACGTTCTGTTTTGCGACCTATTGAAGCCATCAGAGCGCAAAAAGTGGCCTAAAGCAGAAAGCATAAACGGAATATCTCCGTCTATGGTGAAGGACAAGCAGACGATTATAGAAAGGCGTTCGGAAATTGAACCGATTTTCAAGAGCGCCAAGCTATACGTCGCATACAATGCCGATTTCGACCTAGGTTTTCTTCGAGCTTCAGGCTTGGACATACCAGATCGTCAGACGTTTGATGTGATGAAGGAGTTTGCGAAGATACACGGGTCATGGGACGGCGCGCATGATGAATGGTCATGGTGCAAGTTGGAAGATTGCGCGGCTTTCTACGGATATCATGACTTCGGAGCGCATGACGCGTTGAACGACGTAAGAGCAACAGCGCATTGCTTCAATTCGATTCTCGATGATTTTCTTTTTGGTGAGCCGCGCCGCCGCCCGAAGCGCGTAAAGGATGAGTTCGGCGATTCCTATTTCGAGTATGGCGACGAAGAGTTTAGAAGCATCGTTTGCAGCGGCTATGCCGCTTCATTGGCTGATGCTGGCAATGCAAACAACGCACCGTTAGCGAACGAAAACCAGCAGCAAACAGAGCATGAGAAAGACAGTCTGAGCAATCAAACAACAAGCAATCATGCCATGCCAGATCATCGGAATACGAATAAAGCGCTGGTGTTAATCGGCTCCGCTTGCGCATTAGTTGGGCTTGTAATTGCTGTTTTAGGCGCTGCAATTGTCGGCGTTCCAATTGCGATATTGGGCGCTTTGCTTGCCTTTGGGTCAAAGGGAAGGAAATAGAAAACCCTGCGCGGCTTCTTGGCGGTCGGCGCGCAGGGCAAGTGCAAAGAACGAAGCGCAATAGCGCACTCGCTCTAAGGGGTGATTTTAGCATGGTGAAGAACCGAGCTGCCATATACGCGCGGTTCAGCTCGCACAACCAACGCTCAGAAAGCATTGAGATACAAGTTGAGAACTCGCGCGAATACTGCGAGCGTGAAGGCTTGCAGGTCGTGCGCGAATACTGCGACTATGCGCAGACAGGGCGCAACGTAGATCGAGCAGAGTTCCAACGGATGATGAGCGATGCGAAGCTTGGTCTATTTGATTTTGTGGTGATTTACAAGGTAACTCGCATAATGCGCAACCGCGATGAAATGGCATTGGCGCGAATCATGTTGCGCAAGGCCGGTGTAGAAATACTTTATGCGGGCGAAGAGATAGCGAGCGGTTCGAGCGGAGTTCTTCAGCTTGGAATGCTCGAAGTTCTCGCAGAATGGGAAAGCGCAATAGACAGTGAGCGTATTAGAGACGGAATCCAGAAGAACGCCGAACGGTGCATGGCTAATGGTCGCACTCTCTATGGATGGGATATCGTAGAAGGACGCTACGCCATCAACGAACGAGAAGCAGCAGTGCTTAGGCGCATGAAGAATCTTTTGTTTAGCGGTAACTCAGTCGCAGAGATCGTGCGCGCCGTTGACGGTGAGCGCAGCAAGCGCGGCGCTAAGTTCAATCAGGATACCGTCACGAAGCTTCTAAAGCGCGTGCAGAACGCAGGTGTCTACAAGTACGCAGGGCATGAGGTAGAAGACGGCATGCCCGCCCTATGGTCACAAGCAGAACAGGACATGATAAACAGCATCCTTGGCGACCGTCACCGCCCACGAAGGAAGATTGATAGCGCATTAGAGTTCCCGCTTAGTGGAAAGCTCTATTGCGCTCGATGCGGTATGCCAATGGCGGGAACAAGCGGAACCTCTAAGAATGGCTCTGCCTATCACTATTACAAGTGTCGAAAATGCCGCAGGACGGTTCGCCGAGACTTGATAGAAGATGCAGTGGTCGATATGACTTATGAAGCCGTAAAGCAAACAGACGTGAGAAAACGAATTGCAAAGACGCTTGCTGGCTACGAAGCTGAGCGGGTGACCGAAGAAAAGCCCGAAAGCTACTTCATAAAGAAAGAGATTCGGCGTATAGATACGGCATTTGAACGCATCTGGCAAGCGATAGAAGACGGCATAGCACCGCCAGGTGGCAGAGAGCGCACAACCGAGCTGAAGCGCCAGAGAGCGGAATTAGGAGCCCGCTTGCGTGTTGCCGAGCAATCGGAAGCGCTAGAACCATCGGTTGGCGATGTGCTTTTGTGGCTTGATGATCTCGCTAACGACACAACGCCTTTGGAAATCCTCAATGAGTTTGTCCGATTCGTTGAGATAGACGGCAAAGATGTAACCGTCTACTTCATGTTTGACGAACTGCCGGATGATTTCACGCCAAAACAGAAAAAGGCCGAACACCCTTGCTACCAAAGGTGTTCGACCAATTCTCTTATGGTGGAG
>NZ_JAUEIQ010000015.1:0-15404 GCF_030385545.1 Collinsella ihumii
GGGGTACATTCGGACTCCAATCCGGACACCCGCGGGTGTCCAACTTTTTGTCCGCATCCCCTCTTCACTCCGGAAAAGTGGCTTAAAATTTCTATTCTGCTGCCAGCCGGCTCGGATAAGGGTGTTCGTTTTGACCGGTATATCTGTATTGGCCGCTCATGATGCACCCGGCATGACCTCAAATGCCTCAGATACGGCCCTGGCGAGGGGAGAGGCGGCGCCGACGACGGTCTTTGGGCCCGATTGCGCGGCACCGCAACAGCAAAACAGAAATTTCTAGCCACTTTCCCCAGGAGAGGGTGCCGTCCGGGGCCCTCCGGCTCAATAGAGGGCAGGACGGCGCCGCCGACCTTGTCTCGGGTCGGCGACGGCGCGTCCTCAGCGCCTGCGCTTGAGGATGCGCTGGGCGATCAACACCTTGCGCTCGCGCTCGTCGGTGTCCTCCGCGCACAGCCGTTCGATGATATGGCCGAACGTGGCGGCAAGGATTTGCTGGAACAGCGTTCCGCACATGACAGGGAAGACCGTTTCGCCCGGGAAGTACTGCGCCGCGATCACCGCGCCGGACGAGATGTTGCGCAGCCCGCAGGTGAAGCTCATGGTGGCGAGCAGCGGCTGGGAGCCGTGCAGGATGCGGGCGGCGATCAGGCCCCAGAAAAAGCCGCTCGTGGCAAAAACGAGGATAAACAGGGCGACCTCGAGGCGCTGCCACGTCATGTTCAGGACGTACTCGCTCATGGAGGTCGAGTTGGCCGTGATGAGTACGATGGTGATCAGGCGGCTGGCCGGGCTGAGCACCGGCGAGAGCTTCTCATGCCCCCAACCGTGCGTGAACTCGTTGACGAGCATGCCGGCGAGTGCGGGCAGAGCGATCATCACAACCATGTCGCTGACCATGCCCATCGCATCGATCTGGATGGAGGCGCCAAGCAGGATCGACAGGGTGGCGGGGATCGTCATGGGCGAGATGACGGTGGAAATCAGGATAGACGCCAGGCACAGCGGGCCGTCGCCGTCGTAGATGCCGACCCACATGAAGCTGATGACCGCGATCGGCACGCTGTACTCGAGGACGACGCCGGTCAGCAGGTTCACGTTGTCGCCGAACAGCAGCGAGCCGAGCAGGTAGGCCAGACACGGCATGAAGATCTCGGCAACCGCGAGGATGACCAGCAGGCGCAAGGGATGGCGAAATACGGCAACAAGCTGCTTGAAGGTGTTGTTGAGCGCTCCCTGGAACGTCATCACGGCGAAAATGAACGGCACGATGGCCTTCAGCGGCCCGAACACGCTGGGGAACAGGACGCCAGCGATCACGCAGAGCGGGACGAAGTATGCCATGTGCCTGCCGATGAACGCGCCCATCTGCTTCCACTGTTCCATTGGGTCCATCCGCCTTTCTCGTAGGGTTCGTGCTCTCGATTATCGACGCTGCTGCCGGTGCCTGCTCACGAGCGCCTTGGCGATCCCGATCTTGCGGTCGCGCTCGGCGGTGTCCTCGCTGCAGATGCGTTCGATGGTGCGTCCGAACGTGGCCGCGAGAACTTGCTGGAAGATCGTGCCGCACATGATGGGGAAGACCGCCTCGCCGGGAAAATACTGCGCCGCCAGCGTCGCGCCGGAGGAGATGTTGCGCAGCCCGCAGTCAAAGCTCATGGTGACGAGCAGGTCCTGCGATCCGTGCAGCAGGCGGGCGATGGCGAGCCCGATCATGAACCCGGACGTGGCGAATACCAGCACGAACAAGGCGGCTTCGATGCGCTGCAGATTCATATCGAGCACGTAGGCGCTCATCTTGGTGGAGTTTGCCGTGATGTTGAGCAGCATGAGCACGCGGCACGCCGGGCTGATGGCGGGCGAGAGCCTCTCATGGCCCCAGCCGCGGGTGAGCTCGTTGACGGCCATGCCGGCGATCGCGGGCACGGCGATCATGAAGATCATGTCCACGACCATGCCCAGCGCATCGATGTGCACGGTGGCGCCGAGCAGGATCGAGAGCGTGGCGGGGATGGTGAGCGGCGAGACGACCGTCGAGACGAGGATCGCCGCCAGCGCGAGCGAGGTGTTGCCGCGGTACATGCCGACCCACATGAAGCTGACCACGCCGATGGGGACACTGTATGCCAGCACGATGCCGGTGATGAGGTCCGGGTTGCCGGCGAACAGCGCCGACGCGCACGCAAAGGCGAGCGCCGGCATGAGGACCATGATGACGCCGAGGATGATCAGCAGGTGCAAAGGATGGCGAAACACCTGCATGAGCTGGCGAAACGTGTTGTTGAGCGAGCCCTGGAACGTCATGATGGCGAACATGAGGGGGCCCACGGCCGAAACCGGGCCGAAGACCTGCGGCAGCAGCACGCCGACGGCGACGCATGCGGGCACGCAGATCGTCATGTGGCTCTGGAGAAACGACCCCAGCTGCTGATAGCGGTTTGCCATGGACGGATGACCTTCCCATATGAACGAAAAAAGGCAGCAAGAGTCATGCTACCGCACCGCTGCCGCGAACGCGCCGTCCCCGTGTTGTCTCAGCGAACATTTTTCAACTGTTCGTTTTCTTGCCTCCGCTTGACCGGCGTGGGCACGACCCCGCCCCAAAAGGCACCGCCGGCCGGAGGCGCGGCGCAGCTGTCCGCGCCATGCGTATAATGGAATGCGTTCAACAGCACGGCCTGCCGCAGCGGGCCATATTCCAAGGACGTGTTCCCATGCACAGCATGCTTTCGTCGCGCGGCATGTTCATGCCGCTTCAGCCATCGGCGGTGAGCCATGGCATCGCTTAAGACATCGCGCCGCTGGACGGTGGCCCAAAACGATCCCAACCTGGAGCAGAAGCTCTCCCATGAGCTCGGCGTGGCACCGCTCGTCGCGCGCATCATGGTCGCGCGCGGGATCCGCACGCCCGAGGAGGGTCGGCTGTTCTTGACCCCGTCGCTTGAGCGCGACTGGGCCGACCCCGCCATCATCCCCGGCATGGCTGAGGTCGCGGACCGCATCGAGCGCGCGCTCGACGAGCGCGAGTCCATCGCGGTCTTCGGCGATTTCGACGTCGACGGCATCACGTCGACCTGCCTGCTCACCGAGGCCCTGTGCACCATGGGAGCTACGGTCCACCCGTTCATCCCGCATCGGTTCGAGGAGGGCTACGGCCTCACGTCGGCCGCGCTCACCCGCGTGGCGGAGGAGTGCCGCCCCTCGCTGATCGTGACGGTCGACAACGGCATCGCCGCCCGTGAGGAGGTCGAGCAGCTCACGGCGCTCGGGATCGACATCGCCGTGACCGACCACCACGAGCCCTCGGATCTCGTCCCGCGCGGCATCCCGGTGGCCGACCCCAAGCTCGCCGCCGAAAGCCCGAGCCGCGAGCTCGCCGGCGCCGGCGTGGCGCTCAAGCTCGTGCAGGTGCTCGGCGCGCGCCGCGGCATGCCCGATCTGTGGCGCTCCTATACCGAGATTGCGGCTCTGGGCACCGTGTCCGACATGATGCCGCTCACGCCCGAGAACCGCGCGCTCGTCGCCGACGGCATCGCCCACATGCGCGCCACCTCGCGCCCCGGCTACCTGGCGCTTGCCGGGATCTCGCGTACCGACCTGGCGTCCATCACGGCCGACGCCCTGTCGTTCTCGCTCATCCCGCGCCTGAACTCGGCGGGGCGCATGGCCGACCCGACGCTGGCGCTCGATCTGCTCCTCGCGACCGACGCCGTCGAGGCCGGCCGCCTTGCCGCCGAGCTCGAGCAGATCAACCAGGAGCGCCGCGACATCGAGGCGAAGCTCACCGACGAGGCGATGGCGCTCGTCGAGCGCACCTATGACGGCGGCCGCGTGATCGTCGTGGGCGGGGAGGGCTGGCACGAGGGCGTCAAGGGCATCGTGGCGAGCCGCATCACCAACCGCTACCACGTGCCGGTCCTGCTGTTCTCCATCGCGGACGGCGTCGCGCGCGGCTCCGGGCGCTCGGTGGGGTCGGTCAACCTGTTCGACGCCGTCGAGCAGTGCTCCGACCTGCTCATCCGGTTCGGCGGTCATGCGGGCGCGGTGGGCGTCACCGTCGAGGCGGACCGCCTGGACGATCTGCGCGCCCGCCTGTCCGACGTGCTCGGCCGGCTCCCCGCGGAGGATTTCGAGGACAAGCACGAGGTCGCCGCGACGGTCTCGCTGTCCGAGCTCGACATCGACACCATCGAGCAGATCGGCCGGCTCGAGCCGTTCGGCCAGGGCAACAAGGTCCCCCTGCTCGCTGCCACGGGCGTGACCATGTGCGATCGCGCCCAGGTCGGCCGCGGGGGAGAGCACATGCGCTTCACGGCGACCGATGGCGTCTCGAGCGTGCCCGCCATCATGTTCCGCGTGCCCGACATCGCCGAGCGCATCTGCTGCGACTCGGTGGTCGACCTGGTCTTCGAGGCGATCGCCGAGCACTGGCAGGGGCGCGTCAAGCCCAAGCTCATGGTGAAGGACATCTTGTGCCATTCGTGCGACAGCCCCGACGCGTCGGAGCACGAGGAGACGGAGCGGCGGCTCGAGGAGGCGTGCCGCGTGAACGCGGCGCCCCGCGAGGCGGACCCCGTCTTGGCCCTCGACCGGCGCTCCATCCTGTCCCAGCTTTCCTACGACGAGCTCACGCGCACGCTCATCCACGCGTTCATCGGGACGGCGCGCCCGCATCGGGCGCAGGTCGAGGCCCTCGACGCCCTCGCGGCGGGCGAGAACGTGCTCGCCGTGATGGGCACGGGCCGCGGCAAATCGCTCATCTTCCACGTGCACGCCGCCCGCGAGGCCTTGGCCCGCCGGAGAGCGAGCGTGCTGGTGTACCCCTTGCGCGCGCTCGTCGCCGACCAGTCGTTCCACCTCATCTCGGCCTTGGCCGACCTGGGGCTCAGGGTCGTCGTGCTCACGGGGGAGACCTTGGGTCCCGCGCGCGACCGCGCCTTCGCGCGCCTGGCGCGTCGCGAGGTGGACGTCATCCTCACGACGCCGGAGTTCCTGGTCGTCAACGGCCGCCGCTTCGCCGAGGCCGCGGGCATCGGGTTCGTGGTGATCGACGAGGCGCACCACGCGGGGCTCCCCCGCGGGGGAGAGCGCAGCGCGTATCTCGACATCCCGGAAGTCCTCAAGGGCCTGGGCGGCCCCACCGTGCTCGCCGCGACGGCGACGGCAGACGACCGCGTGTGCGACGAGATCCGCCGTCTCATCCCCATCGACCGGGTCATCGTGGACAACACGGTGCGCGAGAACCTCGAGCTCGAGGACGAGCGCGACCTGTCGAGCCGCGAGAACCGGCTGGTGTCCATCGTCGCGACCGGCGAGAAGTGCGTAGTGTACGTCAACTCGCGCGAGCAGTCCATGTCGCTTGCCCGGATGCTGCGCCGCCGCGTCCCCGAGCTCGCCGCCTCGATCGCGTTCTACAACGCCGGCCTTCCGCGCGAGGACCGCAGGCGGGTGGAGGACGCGTTCCGCAGCGGCGCGCTGTCCTGCATCGTGTCGACCTCCGCGTTCGGCGAGGGCGTCAACCTCCCCGACATCCGCCATGTGGTGCTCTACCACATGCCGTTCGGGTCGATCGAGTTCAATCAGATGAGTGGCCGTGCGGGCAGGGACGGCAAGCCGGCGCGCATCCACCTGCTCTATTCCACGCGCGACGCGCGCATCAACGAGCGCCTGCTCGACTCGGCGGCGCCCGAGCGCGATGAGCTCGTGACGCTGTACCGCGCCCTGCAGACCATGTGGCGCGCGAACCGCTCGCGCACCGGCGAGGACAGCTTCCAGGCGTCCGATCTGGATATCGCCCAGATGTGCCTCGCCATCGATGCCCGCCGCCCCGTCGAGGAGCGGATGGTGTCGTGCGGGCTCGCGGTGTTCGAGGAGCTCGGCTTCGCCCGCGTGACGGGTGCCGACGAGCGGCGGCGCATCCAGATGACCGAGCATCCCGGGCGCGTCGACCTCACCTGCTCGATCCGCTACCTCGAGGGGCTCCATGCCCGCATGGAGTTCGCCGCGTTCAGGAGTTGGGCGCTGAGCGCGCCTGCATCTGATATGCTTGACCGAGTGAACAAACCCATCACGCCTCGAACCATGTAAGAGGGGATTCGCCATGGACGCCTCTGCGAACAAGACGGCAACGGGCGCGCGCCCGGTCGAGCACACCAACCAGCGGGGCTCGCTGCAGCCCAACTCCGCACTTGTGCACTACACCCATGCGGACGACCTGCCCTACGAGATCATGGCGGACAACTACGACCGTCTGGCTGAGCTCTGCCGCAAGTACATGAGCGAGGCGGATTGCGCCAAGGCCGAGCGCGCGTACTGCTTTGCGGCCGAGAAGCACGCCAAGCAGCGGCGCCGCAGCGGCGAGATGTACATCAACCACCCCGTCGAGGTCGCCATCATCCTGGCGGAGCTCAAGATGGATTGCGACGTGGTGTGCGCGGCGCTGCTGCACGACACGGTCGAGGACACCGAGACGTCGCTCACCGACGTGGCCGGCATCTTCGGCGACACGGTTTCCGAGCTCGTCGACGGCGTGACCAAGCTCACGAACATCGACGTCGACACCATGGACGAGAAGCAGGCCCTGAACCTGCGCAAGATGTTTCTGGCCATGAGCCACGACATCCGCGTCGTGATCGTCAAGCTCGCCGACCGCCTGCACAACATGCGCACGCTGGCGGCCCTGCGCGAAGACCGCCGCCTGTTCAAGGCGCGCGAGACCATGGACGTCTACGCGCCGCTCGCCGACCGCCTGGGCATCTCCTCCATCAAATGGGAGCTCGAGGACCTGTCGTTCTTCTATCTGGAACCCGAGGCCTACCAGCGCATCGCGCGCATGGTGGCCGAGTCCCGCGAGGTGCGCGAGCGCTTCCTGGCCGACACCATCAAGACGCTCGATGACGAGCTCAAGCGCGTGGGCCTCACCGGCTACCAGATCAACGGCCGCTCCAAGCACTACTGGTCCATCTACCAGAAGATGAAGCGCAAGGGCAAGGAGTTCTCCGAGATCTACGACCTCGTCGCGCTTCGCGTCATCACCGGCTCGGTGGGCGATTGCTATTCGGCTCTGGGCGCCGTGCACACCCTGTGGCATCCCATGCCCGGGCGCTTCAAGGACTACATCGCCATGCCCAAGCTGAACAACTACCAGTCGCTGCACACGACGGTCATCGGTCCCACCGCGCGCCCGCTCGAGATCCAGATCCGCACCTACGAGATGCACGAGCAGGCCGAGTACGGCATCGCCGCGCACTGGCTGTACAAGCGCTCGGGCGGCTCGTCGGCATCCAAGACCTCCGAGGCGCAGCGCCTCGACGACCAGATCAACCAGCTGCGCCATTCGCTCGACTGGGTCGCCTCCGACGAAATCGAGGACCCCAAGGAGTTTCTGCACACGCTGAAGACCGACCTGTACGACCAGGAGATCTTCGTGTTCACGCCCAAGGGCGAGGTCATGAGCCTGCGCGCCGGGTCGACGCCGCTCGACTTCGCCTACGCCGTCCACACCGAGGTCGGCAACCACTGCGTCGGCGCCAAGGTGAACGGCGTGGTGGCGCCGCTGTCGCACAAGCTGACGACGGGCGACCGCGTGGAGATCATGACGAACAAGGCGGCCAAGCCCTCGCGCGACTGGTTCAACATCGTGCGCACGCCGTCTGCGAAGTCCAAGATCCGCCGCTACTTCGCGACGGTCACCAAGGACGAGGACGCGGCGGCCGGCCGCGACATGCTCGCGAAGGACCTGCGGAAGCGCGGCTACGGCATCTCCACGCAGCGCACGACGCGCGCGCTCAACACGGTCGCCGAGCAGCTCAACTACAAGCGCCCCGAGGACATATTCGCCGCCATCGGCGCGGGCAAGCTCGCCGTGCGCATGGTGGGCAACAAGGTCGAGCAGATCTTGGACCCCAAGCCCGAGGCGCCCGTCAGCAAGGCCGAGGCCATCGCCGAGACCGTGAAGCAGCCCCCGCGCGGCTCCAACCGCAAGCCCCGCGCCGGCAAGTCCAAAAGCGGCGTCGTGGTCAAGGGCGAGCACGGCGACGACCTGCTCGTGCGCCTGGCGCACTGCTGCAACCCGGTGGCGGGCGACGACATCGTGGGCTTCATCACGCGCGGCCGCGGCGTGTCGGTGCACCGTGCCAACTGCCCGAACGTCAAGGGCCTCATGGAGCATCCCGAGCGCATGATCGACGTGGCGTGGGACAACGACGCCGACGCCCTGTTCCAGGTCGAGATCGTTGTCGAGTGCCTCGACCGCATGGGGCTGCTCAAGGACGTGACGATCGCCATCGGAGATTCGGGCGGCAACATCCTGTCGGCGGCGACCGCCACCGACCGCGAGGGCATCGCGACGCTGCGCTTCCTCGTCGAGATCTCCGACGCGAGCGGACTGGAGCCGCTGTTCTCCGCCATCTCCGCTGTCGAAAGCGTCTACGACGTGCGCCGCCTCATGCCCGGCGAGGGCAACATCACCATGCGCCGCCGCGGGTAGCGCCGCCGTGTCGTCCCATCAGAAAGGATTTCCATGGATACCACGCCGTTCGAGCTCGATATGGCGCCGCACGGCTCGCTTGCCGTCGAGCGCGTCGTGAACGGTCCCATCCAGACCAATACGTACTTCGTCATCTCCGGCGACGAGGCGGTGATCATCGATCCCGCGTGGGAGGGCGAGGAGCTCGCGCGCCGTTTCGCGGCGCGCCATCCCGACGTGCGCCCGGTGGCGTTCGTCTGCACGCACGGCCATGCCGACCATACCGGGGGCTTGGCGGGGCTGCGTCGGGTCCTGGGCGAGAAGATTCCCTTCATGATCTCGGCGGACGATGTCGAGACGGCCGCCACGCATCCCGCCTCCCTGCGCGAGATGTGGGGGATCGCGACCGATCAGCCCCCGGCGCCCGATCGCCTGCTCGCCGAGGGGGACGTGGTCGCGTTCGGCGATGTGCGCCTCCAGGTCATCGCCACCCCGGGGCACACGCCCGGCGGCATCGTGCTGTTCGCCGCGACCGAGACCGGCAACGTGGCCTTCTGCGGCGACACGCTGTTCCCGGGCAGCCACGGGCGCACCGACCTTCCCGGCGGCGACGAGACCACCATCATGCACTCGCTGGCGCACATGTTCCGCCTGCTGCCGCCCGACACGCTCTGCCTGGTCGGCCACAACGACAACACGACCGTGTCCGCCGAGCTCGAGAACAACGTCTTCGTCCGGCGCGCCCTCAGCATGGGCTACTGACCGCCGCCGGCATTTTGTGCCTGCGTGCAGATTCGATAGGTTCCATGAGGCGGGGCCCGGCATCTCGGTTGCGAGATGCCGGGCCTCATCGTCTGACCCGCGCTTGTAGGGTCCTTGTCGGATGCGGGTCGGATGCGCGCAAGGATGCATGCGAGATGCGTCAGCGTCCACATCCCTAATTATCCCAGTCTCGGTTCGTTCCATCGTCAGGCACGTAAGCTTTGGATACCCAATTAATCCAAAGCGAAAGGAACGAATCATGGGAAATTATCAAGATGTCAAAGATGCCGTTCAGTTTGCTGCGGAGTGGTGGGTCAAGCGGAAATGGACGTTTCTGAACGAGGCCAACGAGGAGTTCATGGAGTTCGTCGATCCGGCCGTCTGCTATCAGGATTGCCTGACGGAGGGCGACGTCGTCTACCTCAACATGTGCTTCACCGAATGGGTCCTGTTCGAGCGTCCGCTGCGCCGGGGGAGGACGCCGCTGCAGATGCTCGCCGACGAGCCTCCCTCGGACGCGCCCGCGGGCGCTGCCGACGTGCTGCGCCAGATCGACGAGACACAGCTGTTCTCGCGCTTCGCCATCAAGGACAAGGACCGCGAGACGGGCATGGTGGTCCTTGTGGACGTGCGGACCGACAGGCGCTACGACGTGTACGACCCCCATATCTGCGAGGTGGAGCATTGGGTCGACGGGTCGATCGGCGTGCGGATCGCATGCGTGGACGGCGCGTGGCAGGCGGTCGGGCAGGTGTACCTCTACGACCGCTCGAGCCCGTCGGCGTACCAGTCCGACGGTCCGGGGGAGATGCATCCGGAGGACTACCTGCGCAAGCCCGAAGCGGAGTTCGCCGGCTTCTACATGCGGCTCGTGCGCGACGTGATCGGTGTGGAGGGCAGGTACCACGAGAGCATGCGGGCCAAAGAGGTCGCCGCTTGACGGGGGCGGAACGCAACATGGTAGGTGTTATCCGGTCCTTGGTTCTTCAATTGCGATATCTGGCCAGTTTGGACAGTGGTAAAATCAATCGAAGTACCAGAGCAAACCTACAGGGAGGTTTTACATGCTCGTCAATGCAGCAGACATGCTCAAGAAGGCCGAGGCCGGCCACTATGCGCTCGGCGCCTTCAACACCAACAACCTGGAGTGGACGCTTTCCATCCTGGCTGCCGCCGAGGAGGCCAAGTCCCCGCTGATCATGCAGTGCACCGGCGGCGCCGCCAAGTGGATGGGCGGCTACAAGGTCTGCGCCGACATGGTCAAGGCCGCCGTCGAGGCCCTGGGCATCACCGTCCCGGTCGCCCTGCACCTCGATCACGGTTCCTATGAGGACTGCTTCAAGTGCATCGAGGCGGGCTTCACCTCCATCATGTACGACGGCTCCCATGAGGAGACCTTCCAGATCAACCTCGACCGCACCAAGGAGCTCGTCGAGCTCGCCCACTCCAAGGGCATTTCCATCGAGGCCGAGGTCGGCGGCATCGGCGGCGTCGAGGACGGCGTGGCCTCCAACGGCGAGCTCGCCGATCCTGACGAGTGCAAGCAGATCGCCGACCTGGGCGTCGACTTCCTCGCCTGCGGCATCGGCAACATCCACGGCGTCTATCCTGCCGACTGGGCGGGCCTGTCCTTCGACCGTCTGGCCGAGATCAAGGAGAAGGTCGGCGACCTGCCGCTCGTCCTTCACGGCGGCACCGGCATCCCCGTCGACCAGATCCAGAAGGCCATCTCCATGGGCGTTTCCAAGATCAACGTCAACACCGACCTGCAGCTCGTCTTTGCCGCCGCTACGCGCGAGTACATCGAGGCCGGCAAGGACCAGCAGGGCAAGGGCTACGACCCCCGCAAGCTCCTCAAGCCCGGTCGCGACGCGATCGTCGCGCGCACCAAGGAGCTCATGGAGGAGTTCGGTTCCGTCAACAAGGCGTAGATTCCGCCTGTTCGTTGAGCTCACATCTGGGCCCGTCGGGATTTTCCGACGGGCCTTTCTCGTCTCTTGGCGCTTTTGGGATGGGGTCGTTGTTGCTCAGATTCGTTGCGTACAATGGGGCGGTCAGGAATACGTGCGCCGGGGGCGCACATGCATAAGGGGGAGAACATGGCTGTTCAAACGGTATGGCCAGAAGAGGGGAAGCTCGTGACGTCGGGGCCCGTGGGCTGCACGGATGAGGTTTCCAACGCGGATTATCCGTATCTGGTGATAGGGCTTCCGCCCGAGGTCGAGCGGCTCAAGGCGGCGGGCCATCTCACCCAGGCGATCGAGGCCTGCGACGCGTTGCTCGCGCAGAGCCCGACGCCGGAGATGGCGGCCTGCCTTCGCGCCGAGCGGCATCGCATGGGACGCCTCGCGCAGCAGTTCTGCGTGACCCGTGCCGCGGCGCTCGAGGCGATCCGCAGGGAGTGGCCGGAGTTCACCGAGGGCCAGCTTGACGGCCTGATCGCGCGCAGGCGCATCGATTGGCGCTATATCGATGGGGAGCAGCGCTTCCTCGAGAACTTCATCGACTCGCTGCGCGTCTATCCCAAGGAGGTCCCTGGCCTCAAGCCGGCGGATCCCGTGGATACCGCCGCCCGCTCCGCCATGCTCGAGGACATGCATGAGCGCGGGGGCGCCGAGCGCGTCATCACGCTCAAGGCGTCGATTTCCGTCCCGGGCGCTCAACCGGGCGAGATGCTGCGGGCCTGGCTGCCGGTTCCCACCGCATGCCCCCAGCAGTCCGACATCGAGGTGACCGATTGGACCCCCGGCGTGCTGGTGGCGAAGGAGGGAACGCCCTCCCGCACGGCGTTTTGGGGTTCGCGCGAGCATCACGACTTCGAGGCGACGTACACCTACCGCATCCGCGCTCCGTATGTGGACACGTTGGCGCCCGCGTCGGAGAAGCATGTGGTGCCGGACGACACCGTGACCGATGCCGATCTGTGCGAGCTCGCTCCCCATATCGTGTTCACGCCCTATCTCGTCACGTTGACCCAGCGTGTGGTCGCAGGCATCGAGCGGCCCATCGACCGGGCGCGCGCCGTCTACGATTACATCACCAAGAACGTCGACTACCGCTACCAGCCCTCGTACGCCCAGCTCGATTGCATCGCCGACACCTGCGCGAAATCCCTGCGCGGCGATTGCGGCGTGATGGCGCTCACGTTCATCACGATGTGCCGCATCGCCGGCATCCCCGCGCGTTGGCAGTCGGGCCTGTACGTTGCGCCCGACCATGTGGGTCCGCATGACTGGGCGATGTTTTATACCGAAGAGTACGGCTGGCTGTGGGCCGACTGCTCGTTCGGGTCCTCGGCGCGTCGAGAGGGCGACGAGGCCAGGCGCCTGCATTACTTCGGCAACCTCGATCCGTGGCGCATGGTGGCGAACACGCAGTTCCAGGCGGAGCTCGAGCCGGCGTGCGACGGCGTCCGCTGGGATCCCTTCGACAACCAGATGGGCGAAGCGAGCGTCGATGGGCGCGGATGCGACGAGAACGAGATGCGCCGCGGCATCGAGCTGATTGAAATGCGCGAGGCATAACCGTCTCCGCGTATGCTACACTAGTCCGCGTGCTGTGCCCGAGTGGCGGAATTGGCAGACGCAGTGGACTCAAAATCCACCGATGGCGACATCGTGCGAGTTCGAGTCTCGCCTCGGGCACCAGATGAAACGAAGCAAACACTATTACCGACCTGGTAGTTTGCATTGAAAGCGACCCTTACGAGCCCGTCTTTCGTGAGCGTGATGCGCGAAGCGAAGGACCTCGCGAGGGCCGCTATGTTTTCTCCTCCAGCATCTTCTCGATCCAGTAGACGACCGCGTCGCGCTCGATGAGGTCGGACGGCTCTCTTCCCGGCACCATAGCGAGCAACCAGGGCCCCGGTGACGGGGTCTTCCTGTGCGCAGGTCGCAGGCGCGCGCCTTCCGGTATGATGGAGGCTCCCTGCGACGAAAGGCACGCGACCCATGAACATCCAGATCTTTGGAACCAAGAAGAGCTTCGACACCAAGAAGGCGCAGCGCTACTTCAAGGAGCGTCGTATCAAGTTCCAGTTCATCGACCTGAAGGAAAAGGAGATGAGCAAGGGCGAGCTACAAAGCGTCGTCCAGGCGGTCGGCGGTCTCGATGAGGTGATCGACCCCAAGGCCAAAGACCAAGACACCGTCTCGCTCATCACCTACCTCGCTGAAAGCCAAAAGTTCGACAAGCTCCTCGAGAACCAGCAGGTGCTGCGCGAGCCCATCGTGCGCAACGGCCGCAAGGCGACGGTCGGGTACCAACCTGATATATGGAAGGGCTGGGAGTAGGGGATGCACGACATCGTTCGGGCTCCCGGGGTTCCCACTCGTGGTGAAAGCGTGAAGCGCGGCCGAGCGATGCATGTTGTGTTAGTATAACCAACGCACTGATTCCAGTGCATTTTCGAAAGCGGGGCAATCGCCCCCACCTTTCGGCGCCTGCATGGCTGCTGTCTGGTCGCACAACAACAGATCTTGGGCACGTTGCTGCCCGTTCTTCGTTTGGTGTACCCGGCTGCTGTCTGCATGGCAACCGGGTATTTTCATGTGTCAGCAACGAAGGAGGTTGGGACAATAGCTAAGTCTGATGCCACCCGCATCAATGGGGAGATCACCGCGACCACGTGCCGTCTGATCGGCGTCGATGGTTCGCAGCTGGGCCTTTTCGGCATCCGCGACGCTCAGCGCGTTGCCGACGAACAGGGTCTTGACCTGGTGGAGATCGCGCCCAACGCAGAGCCCCCGGTGTGCAGGGTCATGGATTATGGCAAGTACAAGTACCAGCAGGCCATGAAGGCCAAGCAGGCTCGTAAGAACCAGTCGAGGGTCGAAGTCAAGGAAATGAAGTTCCGACCCAAGATCGACGTGGGCGACTACGAGACCAAGAAGGGCCACGTTCTGCGCTTCCTCAAGAAGGGCGCGCGCGTCAAGATCACGATCATGTTCCGCGGTCGCGAGATGGCGCATCCCGAGCAGGGCCTGAATGTCCTCGAGCGCCTGGCAGCCGACCTGAAGCCGTACGCCACGGTCGAATCTGCCCCCAAGCTTGAGGGCCGTAACATGCTTATGCTCCTCGCCCCGATCAAGGGCGCTTTCGACAACGTCGAGGGCGACGAGGCTGCAACCAAGAAATAGTAGTAGGAACCGATTAAGGAGAAGTTCATGCCTAAGATGAAGTCCCACAGCGGCACCAAGAAGCGTTTCCGCCGCACCGGTACGGGCAAGCTTATGCGCGCCAAGGCGTTCAAGAGCCACATCCTCACCAAGAAGACGACGAAGCGTAAGCGCAATTTCCGTCAGGAGACCGAGATCGACGCTGCCGACAAGAAGCTCGTCAACGCTCGTCTCGCTGGCCGCTAAGCCGTTTTTCCTTCTATACCAACTAAGACCGACTAGGAGTTGATCAGATATGGCACGTGTCAAGCGCGCTGTGAACGCCAAGAAGAAGCGCCGTACCGTAATGAGCCGCGCGAAGGGTTACTACGGTGCCGCTTCGCGTACGTACAAGCATGCTAAAGAGCAGGTCCAGCACTCCCTGCAGTACCAGTACCGCGACCGTCGCGCCAAGAAGCGTGAGATCCGCAGCCTCTGGATCACCCGCATCAACGCCGCTGCCCGCATGAACGACCTTTCCTACTCCAAGTTCATGCACGGCCTGAAGCTCGCCGGCATCGAGCTCGACCGCAAGGTTCTGGCTCAGATGGCCTACGAGGACATCGAGTCCTTCAACGAGCTCGCCGCCATCGCCAAGAAGGCGCTCGAGGCCTAATCTCTAGCCAGCGATATATATCGAGGCATACGAACGGGATCCTGGATAGGGTCCCGTTTTTATTAGCGCGGACATGCTCCTCAGGGGTTGTGGGGAGGGCCGAATCTCCTTTCCGGCCTCGCTCCACATATCCTCCACAGCCGCACATGAGCGGCCCTGCGCATAAACGGGTGGTTTAAGCAGGGGATACACGGTTGGGGCGTGGCCCGTGCCCACTGGTCAGGGGATGTTTTCAGGATTGGGCCTTGCGGATTCGGGACGAATGCCTAATATATGAACCCGCCGAAGCGCACGACCCGGGCGAGCGACGCACGCGAAAGCGACAATGCAGCGGCCTCGTGGTTGTGGAGCGGATATGGAGATGGAGTTACTCCTTGACGCCTCAAGTCGATTCGGCTAAATTAAC